>JAJDAI010001127.1 GCA_029261955.1 Deltaproteobacteria bacterium
AGGAAGGGAGGGCCGGTCAGCGGCATCTGGCCGCCGGAGCCGCCCGCGTTGGCCTGCGTGCCCTCGAGCTTGTGCACGACGTAGCTGTTGTCGGGGTCGCCGGGGTCGATCCGCGGCATGGGCGAGGCCTCGCCCGACTCGACACCGACCCACGCGGCGTAGAGGTCCGCGGGGCTGTCGTTGTGGGCCCAGCCGCCGGAGCCGCCGGCGTGGCCGCTGCAGCTGGGGATGATGATGTCGTTCGCGACCTGCGTGAAGGTGAACTCCGGCTCGGCAGAGTCGTCGTCGTCCGCCGCGTCGTCGTCGTCCGCCGCGTCGTCGTCGTCGGCCGCGTCGTCGTCGTCGGCCGCGCTGTCGTCGTCGTCGCCGCCGGTCGCCGGGCAGCCCACGAGCAGCGCGAAGCCGCTCAGCATCATCAGAAACCAGGTCACTCGCGTCATCTCTACCCCTCGGTTCGTCCCCGGAAGACGGGGAGCGTGAGGCATGCATCATTCAGGCGGCGGGCACATCTCGCCACTCGGGGCCTCGATTTGCCCGCCTGACCCGAGGCGGCTCAGTACATCGCGAAGGAGCGAAAACCCGCGAGGTTGTACTTGATGTCCTCCAGGCTGCGGATGCGCGACAGGCGCCGCGCCACGTAGGACGGCCGCCGGTAGAAGGCGCGGGTCGCGCGGCGGTGCAGGTCCTGGAGCTGCTCGAGCGTCATCGAATGGGGCACGAAGCTGATGTGGTTCATCTGCATCAGCGAGGCGTCGACCAGACGACCGTGCTTCTCCAGGCGGTCCCAGAAGGGCGTGCCGGGGAAGGGCGTGAAGTTCAGGAACTTCGCGAACTCCACGTGCCGGAGGCTGATGGCGTAGTCGATGGTCACCAGCGCCTCCTCGTAGGTCTCGCCGGGGGCGCCGAAGATGAAGGTGCCGAAGACAGCGATGCCCGCGTCGGTCGCGGCCTCCACCGAGGCGCGGGCCTGCTCCAGCGTGAAGTCCTTGGCCATGCGCCGCAGCGTGCCGGGGGAGCCCGTCTCCAGGCCCATCAGCAGCTTCCAGCAGCCGGCCTTCCGCATCAGGCGCAGCAGCTCCGGGTCGACCCGATCGACCCGCGCGTTGCCCGACCACACCAGGTCGTAGTCGCGCTCGATGAGCCCTTCGCAGACGCGGACCATCCACTCGCGGTTGCGGGGCAGGTCCTCGTCGTAGAAGAGGATGTCGCGGATCCCGCAGTCCAGGACGAGGTGATCGATCTCCGCCAGCACCGACTCCGGGGAGCGCTGTCGGAAGTCGTTGGCCGCGACGCAGAAGGTGCAGCGGTGCGGGCAGCCCCGGCTGCCCACCATCGTCGTGTTCGGCAGCTGCTTGAAGTGGCCGATGCTCGGGCGGAAGCGGTGCAGATCCACGAGGTCGCGCGCGGGCAGGGGCAAGGAGTCCAGGTCGTGGACCTGGGGCGCGGGGGGGCCGACGACGGGCTCCCCGTCCACCAGCGTGACCACCCCGGGCATGCCGGCGAAGGGGCGGCCCTCCGCCAGGGCCTGGAGCATGCGGGGAAAGAGGATCTCCCCGTCGCCGGTGCAGAGGGCGTCCATGGCGGGCATCTCCCGCGCGGCCTGCGCGGGCACGAGGGAGGGATGCGGGCCGCCGCCCAGGATGATCAGGCTCGGGAAGATCCGCTTGAGCCGGGCGCACTGGCGCTGGTTCTTGGCGACCATCGGTGCGACCACGGACACACCGAGCACCTCGATCTGCAGACTCGAGATGGCCTGGATCAGCTCCGCCATGCTCGTGAACGCGCCGTCGCGGTAGTGCAGCTCGTGGCCCGCCTCACGCAGGACTGCGGCGCAGTACAGCAAGCCGAGGTGCGGCGACGGCCCCCAGACCACGGTGAAGCCGTCGCCCCGCGGTGTGTTGCGGTAGCCGATCGGGGTCGCGCTCTGCGCGTAGGGCATGTTTGTCAGCAGGACCCGCATGGGGCTCTGAGCGTAGCGCGCGGTCTGCCGATGCGCCCTCGCGAAGCTCAGCGCCGGGGCGCGCCAGCGAGCAGGATCTTGCGGTTCACGCCGGAGCGGAAGAGCTCTTGGGACTCGACCTGCATCACGGGGGCGCAGAGGGCGTGCAGGGCAGAGGCGAAGCGGATGTGGCGGCCCGCGTCGGCGGCGTAGAGCGCGCGGCGGAGCAGCGGGGCCTCGTCGCGCACGAGGTCCATGACCACCAGGCGCCCCGAGCAGACGCGGGCCATCTCGGCCAGGGCGGCGGCCGCCTCGGCGTCGTCCAGGTGGTGGAGCAGGCCGTGGGTGATCACGAGGGGGAAGGATGCGTCGTCGAAGGGGAGGTCCGTGGCGTCGGCCGCGAGCACGCGGTCGCCGGGGCGTGATCGGCCGCTGGCGAGCTCCAGGGACGGGCCGTCCACGTCCACGCCGGTCCAGGGCCTCGCCCCCAGCGCCGCGCGCAGCAGGCCCGTGCCGCAGCCGACCTCCAGGGCCGGGCCGTCGATGGCCTGGGCACGCAGTCGCTGCCTCACGGAGCGCAGCCTCGCCTCCAGGGGGAGCCGGGCGAGGTCAGACAGCAGCGGGCGCAGCGGGAGCACGGAGGAAGACTAGAGGACCGAAGGCGCCGCTCGCGCGGCCTCGGGGATCGCTACCATCGCGCCGTGCCTGGAAGCACCGAGCTGCTGATGATCATCGCGGTCATCGCCGTCCTCTTCGTCCTGCCCCGCCTGCAGGCGGGCATGGTCAAGCGCGTGGACGAGGCGGATCTGGGCCGCAAGGCCCTGGATCAGCTCGCGCGGACCGCCCGCATCGAGCGGCTGGACGCGGGCCTGCCGGTGCGGCTGCTCGAGCAGTTCGGTCGGAAGCGCAGCCTGCGGATCCCGCACTACACCGTGCACCGCAGCGACGAGCCGACCGTGAACGCCATGGCCCTGCCCGGCGGGATCGTCATCGTGACCGCCGGCCTGCTCCAGCTGGTGGAGTCGGGCGCAGCGAGCGAGGCCGAGCTGGCCGCGGTGCTCGCGCACGAGGTCGGCCACATCGAGCTGGGCCACAGCCGCGAGGCCGAGGTCCGGGGCACGCTGTCCACCTGGGCGACCCGGGCCCTGCCC
>JAJDAI010001128.1 GCA_029261955.1 Deltaproteobacteria bacterium
GGTCTTCTCGTTGCCGGCCATGTTCGCCATCGTCTGGGCCGAATAGGCGCCGAGCTTCGTGAGCTGGTCCACGTCGTTGAGCAGCCGCCGCTCCGCCGCATCCAGCGAGGCCCGCTGCTGCACCGTGGGCGTCCACAGCCCGTCGCGCTGGGCCTTGCCCAGGCTCTCCAGCAGGTGGCCGAGGAACTTCACGTCCTGGTTCAGCAACAGCACCGCCAGCTTGGGGTACTGGCGGAGCGCCTGGTCGACCATCGCGGTCTCGTAGGGCGCCCGGTAGAGGTACAGCTCCACCAGCATCCCCACGCGACCGGGCGTGTTGCCGCCGCGGGGCCAGCCGGCCGCCGCGCAGGCCTCGACTCCCTGGAACAGGTGGGCGCCGCCGCAGGTGTAGCGAAAGATGCCCTGCTTGTTCTTCTGGACGGGCGCACCGGCGGCCTTCGCCGAGCGGATGGCGTGGGTCTCGGCCTCGAGCACGCCCAGCAGCGAGCGGGAGACGTGCTCCAGCTCGACGTGTCCGGCCGCGCTCTCCCAGGCCGTGGGTCCGCCCGCGGCCGCGGCCTGGCACCAGGCCTGGACGGACCAGGGCGCGTCGTTGTCGGTGGGGAAGATGGAGACGGTGGCTTCGCGGCTTTCGGGCGCGAAGCGGCGCTCGCTGGCCTCCAGGAGGGCGCGAAGCGTGGGCGCGCCGGCGCCGATCGGCTCGTCGAGGCCCAGCCCGCCCTCGACCAGGGACTTCAGGATCAGGTCGGCGTGCGGCTCCACGCGGACCTCGCCGCGGCTTCGCGGGAAGTGGGGATCGGCCGAGCCGCCCTCCAGGAAGTCCGCCGCGAGGACGTCGCGCGCCAGGCGGCCGTCGCGGGCCTTGAACTCCGCCCCGCGGGCGAGGATGCCGTGGGCCAGGGCCCAGGCGTTCTTCGGGTCGCCGGCTTCGCGATCGACGACCGCGCCGAGGCTCGCGCGAGCCGCCTCGGCGACCCCGACGGGCAGGCCGCGGTTGGCCTCGAGCTGCACGGGCGCGGGCGTGGAGCTCGCGGCGGGCGTCGGCGTGGGCGCGGGTGGAGGCTCGGCCTCCGAACAGCCCAGGAGCAGGATGAGCGCCGCGAGAGCGCCGCGCACTACTCCTCCATCTCGACGCGCGTGACCTCGTTCTTCGCCGAGCTGACGTAGATGACGTTGCTCCACACGGCGAGGCGCGGCAGGTCGCGGGGGTTCTCCCACGCGGTGTACTGCTTCACGAACTTCCCGCGCTTGTTCCAGACGTAGATCATGCCGGCGTCGGTGACGACGTAGACGGCGTCCTTCTCGTCCGTCGCCATGTCCCAGTCTTCGGAGCCGTCGTCGGGCACGCCCTTCTTGATCCAGGTGCCCTGGCGGAAGCCGTCCTCGGCCTTGTACTCGGTGATGGTCCGCTCGCCCGTGTGCCGCACGAGCAGCTTGCCGCCCGCGGCGATGATGGCGCACTGCACGGCGCCGCCCTCGAGCGTGAAGCGGCGCTGGAGCTCGCCGGTGGCGTTGTAGACGAAGACCTCGTCGCGCACGATGAAGAAGAACTCGTCGCCGAGCCAGGTGACGATGGGGCTGCCCACGCCGGCGCCCGCGTTGGGCTTCTTGCTGCTCTCGATGCGCCACTGGGCCATCGGCTTGTTCTCGGCGTCGAAGGTGCGCACGCGCAGGCTGGCGTCGACCACGGCCAGGATGTCGTAGTTGCCCACGTCGAGGTCGAAAGGCTGGATGAACTCCGTGGGGCCCTTGCCGGCCTTGCTGGCGGAGGCGTAGGGGTCGCCCTTGTCGCCGAACCACACGTCCACGATGCCCTCTTCGGGGTGGCCGATGACCACGTCCGCCGTGCCCTGCTGGGTGAGGCGCTGCACGCGGTTGTTGCCGGGGTCGCTGACCCAGAGGTTGCCCACCGAGTCCGCCGCCAGCGCGAGGCTCTCACCGCGGCCGCGGAACGCGCCCTTCTCCAGGCCCGTGCTGCCCCAGTTGGGCACCGTGCCGCGGCGGCTGCTGCGCAGGTCCTGGTAGGCGCGGAAGAAGAGCACCGACTCCATGAGCCACTGCCGGTCGTCGCCGTTGGTGGCACCGGCCGCCGCGACCTCCAGGGAGGGGATCGCGTTGGCGTCCTTGAGCCGCCCGAGGAAGTCCACCGCGTCCTCGTTCCACTGCAGCATCTTGAGGCGGTGTCCCACGGGGACCGCCTTCTGCACCTGGGTGACGAGGTACTCGGGGCCGCGCGCCGCGGCGGCGGCGATGAGCTTGAAGTTGTCGCGGTACTCGTTGTTGTCGCGGCAGAGGTCGTAGGCGGCCTGCAGCTCGGCGGGCCAGGCCTCGGCCAGGCCGCGGGTGCTCTTGGAGCGGCTGAGGTTCTTGTCGATGGCTGCCTGCCAGGCGGGGTCGGCCTCCGCGGCGAAGTCGAAGGCCACCTCGGCGATGTGCGTCTCCGCGAAGATGGCGCCCTCGTGGACCTCGTCCACGGTGATGCGCAGGCTGCGGATCGTGGTGTCGACGCGCACGTCCTTGCGGGCGTAGCGGTCGCCGATCTCAATCGACTTGGTGACCTCGCCGTCGGGGCCCTTGAGCAGCAGCGTCGCCTCGGCGAGCCGGCCCTTGCCCGACCACTCCTCCTTGCCCCCGAAGGAGCCGCCCCAGATGGAGAGGGTCTCCACGGCGACGTCCTTGCCGAGGTCCACCTCGACCCACGAGCCCAGGCCCTGACCGGCCGCGTCTTCCGCCCAGGACGTGCTCAGAAGGCCGTCGAAGACGTTCGCTGCGCCGTGGTCGGCCTTCGCCGTGGACGAGTTGAACTTGGGGCCAGCCATCGCCGCGGCCGGCGTGAGCAGGGCCGCGGTCATCAGGAACGCGCAGAAACGCATCGGAACTCCAGGTCGTGTCTTGGCCACGCCGGGAAGGACCGGGTGGCGCCCCGATCGGGTGCGGCTCAGCCGCAGGTGGGGTCGAAGTCGGCCGCGGCCCACTCGAGCAACGAGAGGTCGGGGACGATGTCCGCGGTCAGGCCGGTGGCCCAGATGATGACGCACTCGTCGACGGCCGGCTCGTGGGGGCAGGACTGGCAGACGATGCCGGGCACGAAGAGCCCGATCTGGGCGCAGGGGATGCCCAGGCCGGCGTCGCGGATGTCGACGACGGTGTAGACGCTGCCGCCGATGATCTGGTCGACGTCGGTGGCGTTGGTGCTGGCGAAGGTGCCCGAGACCTCCATCTGGCGGAAGGTCAGGTCGACCGGACCGACGTTGGGGATGTCGAAGCTCTGCGGCACGTCGGCGGGGCCGGCCTGGAAGGTCGGGTCGGACCAGATGGGCGGCGGGTCGTCGAACTCGACGGTCTCGGCGCAGAAGTCCTGCTCCGGCGGGTCGCTGTCGGCCAGCGCCAGGGCGCCGCGGAAGCCGATGGTGGTGTCGCTCTGGGCCGTCACCGTCATCAGCAGCGCGCTGTTGAGCTGGTCGAGGAACTGCTCACCGCCCTGGGGCGACAGGATGGTCCCGGAGTTGATGTCGAAGGCGTAGGTGTTGCCCACGAGGTCCTGGTCGAAGGGCACCGAGCCCTCGTCGCTGGTCGTGAAGCCGAAGGTCTGGCTGCCGGCATCAC
>JAJDAI010001129.1 GCA_029261955.1 Deltaproteobacteria bacterium
GGTCGCCGCCGGTGTCTTCGATCACCAGCTCCAGGTCCGGCAGCCCGAGCGCTTCGCGGGCGGCGAAGGCCTGCTCCACGCCGCGCAGCATCAGCGCACCCGGCGCGGCGAAGCGGCCGGGGGTGGGCAGCAGGATGCCGATCCGGTTGGGGTTCGTGTCCTCGGGTTGGGCGGCCCAGTCCGCCGCGCCGGGCACCTGCTCCAGCAGGGGGTGCTCGCGGTAGCGCACGGCGAAGTGGCGGCGGGAGGCTTCGGTGTCCTCGGTCTCGAGCAGCTGGTCGGCCGCCTCGAGCCGCAGGTAGGCGAGCACGCCGCCCACCAGGCCTCCGCGGAAGCGCTCCTCGAGCAGCTCGACCGTCTCGGGGCTCAGGCTCTCCACCGCCTTGCGGCTGCGCTCCAGGTCGTCGGGCACCTCGAAGAGGTCCCGCTCCAGCAGCAGCTCCTGGGCGGCGAGCGCAGCCTTCCACTCCGCGTCGAAGAGGTGCAGCTCCACGAGCTCGCGGGCGGCCTCGGCGGCGCGCTCCGGGTCGGGATCGTGGGACGCGACGTTCTTGAGCGCCGGCACGGCCGCGGCCTTGTTGCCCTCCCGCGCCAGGCAGACGGCGGTCTTGAACTGGACCTCGTCCATGCCCAGCCGGCCGCCGGAGCTGAGCCAGGCCTCCAGGTTGCGCCGCGCGGTGCGCCATCGACCCAGGTCGAAGGCCGCCTCGCCCGCGCTGCGCCGGACCTCGACGGCGCGCTCGGACTCGCCCCAGTCGCCCAGGTAGTCGAGGGACTTCGCCAGGATCTTCTCGGCGTCTCCGCCCTTGATCGCGGACTCGACCGCGTTCCAGGCGCGCTTCTCACGCGCGTCGGGCCCGGCCCCCATGAGGAGCGCAGCCAGCAGGATCAGCAGCATCGGGCGCACGACGGTTCGCATCAGCGTCCACCTTCCGGTTCGGTCTTCAAGCTGGCCTCATAGGCCGTGCGCAGGGGCGAGCCGGTCGCGCGCAGGGAGGCATCCAGCCCGCGCAGCGCCTGGCGGGTCCCCTCGTCCAGGTCCGACGGCATCTCCAGGGCGATCTTCACGAACTGGTCGCCCTGCTTGCCCGCGTTGCGGCCCTTCATGGCGCGCAGGCCGCGGCCCTTGAGCGTGAGCACCGCGCCCGGCTGGGTGGAGGGCGGCAGCTTGATCGTCGCGACGCCGAAGAGCGTGGGCACGTCGACCTCCGCGCCGAGCACCGCTTGGGCGAAGGTCACCGGCAGGTCGCAGAAGACGTCCGCGCCGCGGCGTCGGTAGAAGGCGTGTTCGGCCACATTGACTACGACGTACAGGTCGCCGCTTCCCTTCGGTCCGCTGGTGCCTTTTCCCTGGACCTTGAGCTTCTGGCCGGTGTCCACGCCGGCTGGAACCTTGACCCGCAGGCGCTCCTCGAAGGACTGTTCGCCCTCGCGTCGCTTGAAGGTCACCGTCTTCTCGGTGCCCTGCGCGGCCTCTTCGAGCGTGATGGTCACGGTGTAGCGGAGGTCGCGGCGGCGGTGGCCGGGCTTGTTGCGCTTCCGGCCGCCGAAGAGGTCGCGGAACATGGAGCCCACGACCTCGCCGAGGTCGACCTCGTCCTGCACGCCGAAGGGGCCCTGGCTGCGGCCCTCGCTGAAGACCCGGCCGAAGCGGTCGTACTGCGTCTTCTTGACGGGGTCCGACAGGACGCCGTAGGCGTAGGTGATCTCCTTGAAACGGCGCTCAGCGTCGCTGTCCCCCGGGTTGCGGTCCGGGTGATAGAGCAGGGCCTTCTTGCGAAAGGCCTTCTTGAGCTGGTCCGGCGACGCCTTGCGGTCGACGTCGAGGAGGTCGTAGAGGTCGGGCTGCAAGGGTCGGTTCCGTCGTGCGGGCCATCATAGGGCCTGCGGCGCGCAGCGCGAGGGCAGGACGGGATGGACTGGCCCCGGGGGAGCCGGCGCAGACCCGCGTCTTCGAGGGGGAGGGGAGCGTGGGCGGGCGCCAGGCCCGCCGCTCAGTCCATCGACAGGTTGATGTCCGCGTCGTCGTCGTCGAAGGCGTCGTCGTCGTCCAGGATGGACTCGGCCATGCCGTCCGCCGCGTCGAGCGCGCCGGCGTAGAGCGCCTCGGCGATCGTCTGGGCCGACTCGGAGAGCTCGCCGTGCGCTCGGCGGATCGCGTCGAGCGTGTTGGTCTTGAGGGCCGTCTGGGCCCGCGAGATGCTCTCGCGGATGGCCATGAGCTCCTCGAAGGGGATGGCGTCGCCGTACTCGTCGAGGCTGCGCTCGGTCGTGTAGAGCAGGCCGTCGAGCTCGTTGCGCGCCTCGGCCAGGTCCTTGCGGACGCGGTCGTCCTCGCGGTGCTGCTCGGACTCGCGGATCATCCGCTTGATCTCGTCCTCGGACAGGCCCGAGTTGGAGACCACGCGCACGGTCTGCTTGCGGCCGGTGCCGAGGTCCTTCGCGACGACGTTGAGGATGCCGTTGGCGTCCAGCTCGAAGGTCACCTCGATCTGGGGCAGGCCACGCGGCGCCGGGGGCAGGCCGGTCAGCTCGAAGCGCGCGAGGGACTTGTTGTCGTCCACCATCTCGCGCTCGCCCTGGGCGACGTGCACGTTGACCATCGGCTGGTTGTCGAGCGCCGTGGTGAAGATCTCCGCCTTCTTGCAGGGGATCGTCGTGTTGCGCCCGATCATCGGCTGGAAGACACCGCCCGCCGTCTCGATGCCGAGCGTCAGCGGGGTCACGTCCAGCAGCAGCACGTCCTTGGTGTCGCCGGCCAGGACCGAGCCTTGGACCGCGGCGCCGACCGCGACGACCTCGTCGGGGTTGACCGAGGTGTTCGGCGGCTTGCCGAAGAACTCGGCCACCATCTCGCGGACCTTGGGCATCCGGGTCATGCCGCCGACCAGGAGGACCTCCTGGATGTCGCCAGGCTGCAGGCCTGCGTCGTCCAGCGCGCGCTGGCAGGGCTCGCGCAGGTTGGTGATCAGGTCGCCGACCATCGCCTCGAACTGACCGCGGCTGAGCTCCACCTTGAGGTGGCGCGGACCGGACTCGTCCACCGTGATGAAGGGCAGGTTGATGGTCGTCTCGAGCGCCGAGGACAGCTCGTGCTTGGCCTTCTCCGCCGCCTCCTTGAGGCGCTGCAGGGCCATCGTGTCCTCCCGCAGATCGATGCCCGTGTCCTCCTTGAAGTCGTTGAGGCAGTGGTCCATCAGCCGCTGGTCGAAGTCCTCTCCGCCCAGGTAGGTGTCGCCGGCGGTGGACTTCACCTCGAAGACGCCGTCGCTCAGCTCGAGCACCGAGATGTCGAAGGTGCCGCCGCCGAGGTCGAAGACCGCGATGCGCTCGTCCTTGTTGGTGGTCAGGCCGTAGGCCAGCGCGGCCGCCGTCGGCTCGTTGATGATCCGCAGGACCTCGAGGCCGGCGATGCGTCCTGCGTCCTTCGTCGCCTGGCGCTGCGCGTCGTTGAAGTAGGCGGGGACCGTGATGATGGCCCGGTCGATGACGTCGCCGGTGTAGTCCTCGGCCGTCTTCTTGATCTGCTCGAGGATGATGGCGCTGACCTGGGGCGGTGAGAGCGGCTTGCCCGCGACCTCGACCCAGGCGTCCTCGTTCTCGGCCGCCATGATCGTGAAGGGGGAGGTCTCCGACGCGCGCTGGACCTGCTCCTCGTCGAAGCGGCGCCCGATCAGGCGCTTGATGGCGAAGAGGGTGTTCTCGGGGTTCGTGACGGCCTGGCGCTTGGCGATCTGACCGACCAGCCGGTCGCCTTCCTCGGTGAACGCGACCACCGAAGGCGTGGTGCGGCTTCCCTCGGAGTTGGGGATGACGACTGGTTCGCCCCCCTCGACAATGGCCACGCACGAGTTCGTGGTGCCCAGGTCGATGCCGATGATCTTCCCCGCCATGCTTCCTCCTCCGCGTCCCCGTCAAGGGGTCCGGGTCGTACCGCTCACTTGTCCGATGCTTCGCCCTCGGGCGGCGCATCCCCGGATCCTGCTTCCTCTGCTGCCGCGGGGGAAGGATCGTCGATCGCTTTCTTCTTCGACGACCGCTTTCGCTTCTTCGCGGCGGGCTTGCTCGCAGCGGCTGGCGAGGCGTCGCTGGCCTTGGCCTTCGACGTCGTCTTCTTGCGCTTGCGGGTGCTCGCCTTCTTCGGCTTCTCGGGCTCGTCCTTCTTCACTTCGACGGGCGGGGCGGGCTCCCGCGGGCCGCGGCTGACCGAGACCATCGAGGCACGCAGCAGGCGCGTGTGCAGCGTGAAGCCCGCCTGCATCTCGTGCAGGATTCGGCCGGACTCGATCTCGTCCGAGTAGTCCTGGCCGACCGCCTCGTGGAAGGTCGGGTCGAACTCCGTGCCGGGCGAGCCGTCGACGCGCTCGGCGCCGCAGCGCTTCACGGCGGACAGGAACTGGCCCAGCGTCATGTCAACGCCCTGGCCGAAGGGGCCGTTCCGCTCCTCGCCCGCGTGCGCCAGCGCCCGCTCGAGGTTGTCGAAGACGCCCAGGAATTCCTTGAGGACCTTCTCGCCGGCGAACTGCTTGAGCTCTTCCTTGTCGCGCTCGGCGCGGCGGCGCACCGAGTCGAACTCGCGGGACAGGGAGGCGGTCTGGCGTGCGGTGGCGACCAGCTGGGCCTCGAGGCCCTGCACCCGCTCCTCGGCGCTGCGCAGCTCCAGATCACGAAGGGACAGGGCGCGCGAGAGCTCCACGACCTGGGCCCGCAGCGTCTCCATCTCGGCGCGCAGGTCCACGGGAACCGCGCCGCTGCCGTCGTCGCTGGCCGCGAAGAGCTCTTCCTCGTCGCCGTCGTCTTCGGCCAGGATCGCGTCGTCGTCCTCCTCGTCGAACGAGGGGAAGGCGAGGTCCGGGTCGTCGTCGGAGACCGAGCTGACCCCGAAGGACTCCGCGAGCAGCTTCTCCATCTCGGCCTGGAGGTCGTCCTCGTCGGCTTCGTCCTCGTCGGCGAGGGCCTGCTGGAGCTCCTCGGCGAGGCTGAGGATCTCGGACTCGTTCACAGCAGCGGCCGGCGCCTTCTTCGGCGGCTCGACGTCGACCGACATGAAGTCGAAGTCGTCGCCGCTGTCGACGTCGATCTCGTCGATCTCCTCCACCATGAAGTGCATGGAGCGCTCGGGGTCGTCGCCCATCTCGGCGAAGTCCGGCATCGAGCCGCCCGCCTTGCGCTTCCTGGCCGCGCTCTGGGCGCGCGCCTCGGTGGCCGCCAGGGCCTCCTCGATCGCGGCGTCCAGCACGGGGTCGTCCAGGTCCATCGAGATGTCCAGGCCCCCGCGATCGGCGGACTGGCCACTCACAGACTTCGGGTTGTTCCTCTGCTTCCCGGTCAAGGGGCCTCCGCGACCACCCGGGGGACCTTTGCGACCTGTCGGGGGCGGCTCAGTTGCCGCCCTCCAGATCGCGCGTACTCGTCCCCGCTCTAGAAGACGCATCCTTCCGCAGGATGAGGGACCTGTCAAGTCCGAGGCAAAGTTCCTGAATGACGAAATCGGCAATGATTCCGCCGGCTTCCGTCGTTGAGATCCGCGCCGGATCGACCTCCACGAGCCCCGCTGACAGCGCGCGATCGAGCGCCGAACCCATGGCCGCGACCGGGTCGAAGCCGAAGCGGGCGGTGAAGGCCGCGCGGTCGAGCCCCTCGCGGAGCCGGAGTCCGAGCAGCACGGCCTCCGTCATGGCCTCGTGGCGGCTCAGCTCCTCGTGGCCCTCCTCCGGGCCCTCGCCCGCCCGGATCGCGGCGATGTAGCGACCCACGCCGCGCAGGTTCCAGGCCCGTCGACCCCAGTGCGCGTCCTGCGGGCGCGGCGCCTCGAAGCCGTGGGCTCCCGCGCCCACGCCGAGCCAGGTGGAGCCTTCCCAGTAGAGGCGGTTGTGCACGCAGTGGCGGTCGGGCAGGGCGAAGTTCGAGACCTCGTAGCGCTCCAGGCCGGCGCCCGCAGCCCGGGACCAGGCCAGCTCGTACATGGCGCGCTGGGCCTCCTCGTCGGGCAGGGGCAGCCGCCCGAGCGCCTGTTGCCGGGCGTAGGGCGTGCCCGCTTCGACCGTCAGGTTGTAGAGGGAGAGGTGCGCGGGCTCGTGGGACAGCACCGCGTCCAGATCACGGGACCAGA
>JAJDAI010001130.1 GCA_029261955.1 Deltaproteobacteria bacterium
CGAAGCCGCCGGCGTCGGGCCGCAGCACCACGCCCGCGTCGCCGCCCACGAGGTCCTCGTCGCCCAGGCGCTCCACCGAGGTCGCCCCGGAGCCTTCAGCGTGGCCGATGGCCGCACCCAGGCCGGCGCCGCCGGTGTACCAGAGGTGGTGGCGGGCGTCGGGGGTGACCATCCACTCGGGGTCGGTCACCCCGTCTGCGTCCCAGGTGCCGTCGACCGGCTCGAGCACGGGCGTGCTGCCCAGGTTCCAGTCGATGGCGTGGTCAGGCGAGGTCAGCCGGCCGATGCGGCGCACGCCGAAGTCGTCCACGCCGGCGACGAAGCCTTCGATGCGGTCGTCGTGAAAGGCCATCGTCGCGGTGTCGAGGCCGCCCACGGCCCAGTCGCGGCTGCCCTCGAGGGCCGGCCCGCCTGCGAGCACGGCGAAGGCGCGCCCGTCCTCCGAGTCCGCCTGGAACAGGCCGTAGACACCGAGCCCGTCCGGGGCCGGGTAGTACAGCCGCGTGGTGCCGTCCTGCCAGTCGATGGTGATCGTCTCGTCTTCGAGGCCGGTGGTCTGCACGCCGAGCAGCTGGAAGTCGGGGGCGGAGCCGCTGCCGTCCGCGTCGTCGAACTCGGCGACGCCGACCTCCCACTCGCCCAGCAGATCGAGGAAGCCCACCGGGTTGGTGCTCAGGTCGAGGCCGCTCACCTGGTGGGTGGTCAGGCTCAGGACGTAGGCGCGGCCCGTGTAGGGGTTGATGCGCACCGACCAGGGGTCCGCCGGCACGCTGGCGAAGGCGTAGGGGCCGAACTCGCGCGGCGCGCGGTCATCGAAGCCCAGGTGCCGCGGGTCCGTCGTGTCCACGAAGAAGACGACGTCATTCAGCGTGCCCTCGGAGCCGCCGGTGACCCGGCCGGTGACCAGCGCGAGGCCGGAGTCCGGGTCGAAGTCGAAGCGACCGACGAACTCCTGCATGCCGAGCGCGCTCACCGCGACCTCGTGCATCCCGTTGACGGGGCAGGTCAGGTCGATGCTGGACGCATCGATGGCCAGCATGCTGGAACCGCTGAAGTTGTTCCGCGCGTTGGCGTTGAGCACGTAGAGGAAGTGGTTGTTCGCGTCTTCGGGGTCCGGCTGGATGCGCAGGTCCGAGGGGGACGCGATGCAGGTGCCGATGCCGACCTGGCCGAACTCGTAGGTGGACCGATCGTCCCCCAGGGGGAAGCCGTCCACGTCCTCGGGCACGACCGCACACTCCCCGAGTTGGTGCAGCGGGTCGTCCTCCAGGCAGCCCGAAGCACCCAGCGCGAGCGCCAGGAGCAGGATCGAGGGGCCCCGAAGAGGCATTTTCCTAGTAGAATCAAGCATATAGGCCGTTTGACGAGCGGCGGACCCTACCATAGGATCCCAAGGGTGTCGAGCGCCCTGACACGCAGCCCACGCCTGGTCTTCCACGCGCGCGGGATTCTTCGTGCCCCCGGCCCCTGGCTCGTGGCGCTGTGGCTCGTTCTGTGTGCCTACCTGCAGCATCCGGTGGAGCGCAGCGGCGACGGCGCGGCCTACGTTCTCCAGGCGCTGGATGGACCCTGGCAGGACCGCGCGGTGCACGTCGGCGCGCTGCTCCCATTGCGGTTCTGGCTGCGCGCGCTGCCGGGGCTGTCGCCGATCACGGCGGCCCACGGGCTCACCGTGCTGTGGCTCGGCGCCGCGCTGCCGCTGAGCATCGCCGTGGGCGCCCGGCTCGCGCCCCGCGCCCGCGTCGCCCGCGCCTTCCCCGCGCTGACCCTGCTGGTGTCGGCCACCTTCTGGGACGCGGCGCTCTTCACCGAGGTCTACGGGCCGCTGGCGACGCTCGTGCTGGCAGGGGTCTGGATCGCGCCACGCAGCGCGATCGCGGCGGGCCTCTTCTGGGCCTGGGCCGCGCTGGTGCACCCCGGCGCCTGGGCGCTGGTGCCGGCGGCGGTGCTGCTCGCCGATCTCGACCGGAAGCAGGCGCTCCTCGCGCTGGGCACCGCCGTGCTGCTCTTCGCGGCCAGCGTCGGGCTGCTCTGGCCGTCGTGGTGGGGCGGCGGACGCGGGCTGGCGGGCCTGCCGGCGCGGGATGTCTCCGTGCTTCAGGCGATCCAGCGCTCGGTCCGCCTGATCACCCGCGACCTGGGCCTGGGCGCGGCGCCGCTGTTGGCCGGCCTCGTCCTCGCGTCCCGGCGCGACCGCCGACCCGGCCTCGTCGTCCTGCTCGCGCTGGTGGGCACGGCGCTCGGCCTGGACTGGTACCGAGACAACGCCGGTCCCCTGCCCCTGCTCGTGCTGCTGGCGCCCTTCGCCGCTCACGCCGGGGGATGGATGCAGAACACGGCGGCCTCGCTTCGTCGCCCGCTGGCGGCGGCCGCCCTGGCGGTCTTCGCGGTGGGCCTGGCCGAGGCGACGAGCCGCCACGACGCCGTCGCCCGCAGCGCGGAGCGGAGCTGGGAGCAACTGGAGGGCTGCGAAGGAGAGGGCGACGACTGGGCGACCGCTCAGCGGCGCGCCCTCTCCTGCCGCTAGCGGCTCAAGCGTCCAGGGCAGCCTGGCCCGCAGCGAGCCGCGCGATCGGCACCCGGAAGGGCGAGCAGCTCACGTAGTTCAGACCGAGGCCGTTCACGAAGCGGATCGACGCGGGGTCGCCTCCGTGCTCGCCGCAGATGCCCACCTTGAGGTCCGGCTTCACCGCGCGACCGCGCTCGGTGCCCATGCGGACCAGCTGGCCCACGCCCTCCTGGTCGATGGTCACGAAGGGGTCCGCCGCCAGCACCGCGACCGCGGGGTCGATGTAGGTCTGGAGGAACTTCGCGTCGTCCCGGCTGTAACCGAAGGTCGTCTGCGTCAGGTCGTTGGTGCCGAAGGAGTAGAAGTCGGCGTACTCGGCGATCTTGTCGCTCGTGAGGCAGGCGCGAGGCAGCTCCAACATCGTGCCGATGCGGTAGTCGATGCGTGCCTTGCGGCGCGCGAAGACGGCCTCGCCCTCCTCCTCGACCAGGGCGCGCAGCACCTTGAGCTCGGCCACGACCCCCACCAGCGGGATCATGATCTCGGGCGTGACGATCTTGCCTCGCTCGCGCGCGTCGAGGGCCGCGTCCAGGATCGCCCGGACCTGCATCCGGTAGATCTCGGGGTTGGTGATCCCGAGCCGGCAGCCGCGGTGACCCATCATCGGGTTGAACTCGCGGAGGCGCTCCACCTGGGCCCGAATGCTGGACGCGGGCACGCGCATGGAGCCCGCCAGCTCGTCGATCTCGGCGTCGGTGTGCGGCAGGAACTCGTGCAGCGGCGGGTCGAGCAGGCGGATGGTGACGGGCAGGCCGTCCATCGCCTCGAACAGCCCCACGAAGTCGCTGCGCTGCATCGGGTACAGCTTCTCCAGGGCCTCGGTCCGCTCGGTCAGCGAGTCCGCGAGGATCATCTCGCGCACCGCCATGATGCGGCCCTCTTCGAAGAACATGTGCTCGGTGCGGCACAGGCCGATGCCCTGGGCTCCGAAGCCCCGCGCCGTCTCGGCGTCCGCCGGCGTGTCGGCGTTGGCGCGCACGTGCATCGTCGCGGCCTCGTCGGCCCACTCCAGCAGCGTGTCGAGGCCCGAGGACTCCAGCGAGGCCTCGCTCATGGCCACTTCGCCCAGCATCACCTCGCCGGTGCCGCCGTCGAGCGTGATGGTGTCGCCCGCGCGGATCGTCCAGCTTCCGCCGCCCTCCTTGGGCATCGCCGTGAAGCTGCCGTCCCGGTGCACGACCACCTCGGAGCAGCCCACCACGCAGCAGCGGCCCATGCCGCGCGCCACGACGGCGGCGTGCGAGGTCTGCCCGCCGCGTTGGGTGAGGATGCCCTCGGCCACGGACATGCCGTGGATGTCCTCGGGCGAGGTGTCCTCGCGGACAAGGATGACCGGCTCACCGGTCTCGGCCAGGGCCACCGCTTCGTCAGCGGTGAACACGACCTTGCCGGTCGCGGCGCCGGGGGAAGCCGGCAGGCCACGCGCGATGACGGTGCGCTCCGCGTCCGGGTCCACGGTGGGGTGCAGGAGCTGGTTGAGGTGGCCCTCGTTGACCCGGCGCAGCGCCTCGGGCCGGTCGATGAGGCCCTCGTTGGCCATGTCCACGGCGATGCGCACCGCAGCCGCGCCGGTGCGCTTGCCGGTCCGCGTCTGGAGCAGGAACACACGCCCCTGCTCGATGGTGAACTCGAGGTCCTGCATGTCGCCGTAGTGCGACTCCAGCACCAGGTGGATCCGGTGGAGCTCGGCGTAGGCCTCGGGCAGCAGCTCGTCCAGCGTCGGCAGGCTGGGATCGACCCCCTGGGCGAGCCGGTTGATGGGCTGGGGGGTGCGGATGCCGGCGACCACGTCCTCGCCCTGCGCGTTGATGAGGAACTCGCCGAAGAAGAAGGCCGCGCCGTCCTTCGGGTCGCGGGTGAAGGCGACGCCGGTGGCGCAGTCGTCGCCCATGTTCCCGTAGACCATGGCCTGCACGTTGACCGCGGTGCCCCAGGAGTCGTCGATGCCGTGCTCCTTGCGGTAGAAGCGCGCCCGCGCCGTGTTCCAGGAGCGGAAGACCGCGCGCACGGCCCCAGCCAGCTGCTCGACCGGGTCCTCGGGGAAGGTCGTGCCGAGGCTCTCCTCGACCCGGGCCTTGAGGCGCGGGACCAGGATCTTCCAGTCGTCCGCCGTCAGCTCGTTCTCGGTCGTCACGCCGCGGCTGGTCTTCATCTCGTTGATGAGGGCCTCGAGGCGGGTGCGGTGCAGGCCCAGCACGACGTCGGCGTACATGGTCACGAAGCGTCGGTAGGAGTCCCAGGCGAAGCGCTCATCGCCCGCCAGCTCGCCGAGCGCAGCCACGGTCTCGTCGTTCAGGCCCAGGTTCAGGACGGTGTCCATCATGCCGGGCATCGAGACGCGGCCGCCGGAGCGCACCGAGAGCAGCAGGGGCTTGGTCTCCCCGCCGAAGGTCCGATCCTGGATCGCTTCGACCTTGCCCACGGCCTCGAGGATCTCGTCCATCAGCCCGTCGGGCAGCGGCATGTCGGGCGCGCGGCCCAGGCCGCGCTGCTCTTCGAAGCCAGCGAGGTAGTCGATGCAGACTTCGGTCGTGATCGTGAAGCCGGCCGGCACGGGCAGACCCAGGGACGACATCTCGGCCAGGTTTGCGCCCTTGCCGCCGAGCAGGTTCTTCATGGATGCCGAGCCGTCGGCCGTACCTCCACCGAATGCGTAGATGCGTTGCATGAGAAGAACTCCGGGGGGCTAGTCGGTGGAGATCGCCGAGAAGTCGGCGATGCGGGCAAAAGAGCCCGAGATGACGGCGAGGAGGCCGAGCCGGTTGGCGCGAAGCGCCGGGTCCGGGGCCACGACCATGACGCCGTCGAAGAAGGTCGCGAGGGGCTCGCGGAGGCCGGCCATCTGCTCGAGGGCCGCGGGGTAGTCCTCGTGCTCCAGCGCCTTCTGCACTGCGGCCTGGAGCGAGGTGAAGGCCGCGTAGAGGCCGCGCTCTGCGTCCTCCACGAAGGCGGCCTCATCCACCGCCGCGACCACCCCGTCGCCGGACTTGCGCAGGATGTTGGCGATGCGCTTGAAGCCCGCCATGAGGTCCGCGAACTCGTCCTGGCCCCGCACGGCCACCAGGGCGTCCAGGCGAGCGCGGGCGTCGGGCACGTCCTCGAAGCCGGAGCGGAGCACCGCCTCGGCGACGTCGGTCGGGGCGCCGTCCGCGATCCACATCCCCTTGAGGCGGGTGCGGAGGAAGGCGAGCAGCTCCTCTTCCACCGCGTCGCGGTTGGTGGGGAGCAGGTGGTTGACGCCCTCCAGCGCCGCGTCGAAGAGCACGGGCAGCGGGATGTGCACGTGGCGCGACTGGAGGATGCGGAGGATGCCGAGGGCCGCGCGGCGCAGGGCGTAGGGGTCGGCGCTGCCCGTGGGGACCTTGCCGGTGGTGAAGCAGGCGGCGAGCGTGTCGCCCTTGTCGGCCAGGGCCGCGATGGCGCCGGGGATGGTGATGGGCAGCAGGTCGTCGGCCGAGCGCGGCAGGTAGTGCTCGAAGATCCCCTCGGCGACCATGTGCGGCTCGTCGTCCAGGCGCGCGTAGATTCGCCCGACGACGCCCTGGAGCTCGGGGAACTCGTTGACCATCTGCGTGTTCAGGTCGGCCTTGGACAGCAGCGCCGCCCGCCGGCACAGGTCCGCGCCTGCCGGGTCGACGTACTCGGCCAGCACGCCGGCGATGGACTCGAGGCGCTTCGCCTTGTCGAGCATCGTGCCCACACCCTTGAGGAAGGTGCGGTCGCCCAGCTGCTCGACGTGCTCGGACAGCGTCTGCTTGCGGTCGTTGTCGTAGAAGAAGGCGCCGTCGGCGAGACGCGCCGAGACGACCTTCTCGTAGCCCGCGCGAACGTTCGGCTGCTGCACCGAGGGGTTGTTGGAGACCCCCAGGAACCAGGGCAGCAGGCCGGCGTTGCCGCCCTCCACCGCGAACATCTTCTGGTGGTAGGTGAGGATGGTCTCGATGACCTCACGCGGCAGGCTCAGGTAGCGCTCGTCGAAGCGACCGGCGACGACGCGAGGCGCCTCGACCAGGCCCACGACGGTGCGCAGCAGGTTCTCGTCCAGCACCGGCGAGCCGCCGATCTCGCCGGCCTCCTGCTCGAGCTGGCCCAGGATGATCCGCCGGCGCTCCACGGGATCGAGGGTGACGTGGCGGGCGGACAGGCCGTCGCGCAGCGTCTCGAAGTTCCAGGCCGTGAAGGTCTCGTTGCCGAAGAAGCGGTGGCCGCGGCTGAGGTTGCCCGCCTCCACGCCGGCGAACTCGAAGCGCAGCGGGCTCTCGCCGAGCACGGCCACGATCCAGTGCAGCGGGCGGGCGAAGCGCTCCTCGCGCTCGCCCCAGCGCATGGACTTGCGCCACGGGATGTCGGCGAGGATCTGC
This sequence comes from Deltaproteobacteria bacterium, assembly GCA_029261955.1. Taxonomy (GTDB): domain Bacteria; phylum Myxococcota_A; class UBA796; order UBA9615; family UBA9615; genus CALCXL01. The sequence continues at coordinate 6,931 of JAJDAI010001130.1, forward strand.
GGCAGCGCCTTCTCGAGCAGGTGCCCGGTGTGCTCGCCGCCGATCATGCGCCGGAAGCCGACGTACTGGCCCTTCGGCGTGTCGATGGCCTCCAGGGACTCGACCGGCACGCCCTTGCCCTGGGCGAACTTGATGGCGGGCATCTGGGGGGTGCCGTTGGCGTCGAACGCGATGCGGGCGGGCGGGCCGGTGACCAGCTCCTCTTCCTGGGCCGAGCTGGGCTCCACGTCTTCGATGACGAGGACCAGGCGGCGCGGTGTGTGCTGGACGGTGGCGGCGCCGTGCGCGACGCGGGCCTCGGCCAGGAAGCTCACCACCAGGTCGCGGAAGGCGGCGCTGGCCGGGTCCAGGAAGCGGGCCGGGATCTCCTCGCAGCCCAGCTCCAGGAGCAGCTGCGCGGGGCCCACGGCGGGCATGTTCATCTCGGTCGCCGTGAGGGTGTCCCCGTCGGGCAGGATCTCGTCGTTCTTCGGCGCTGCCGGCTTGCCGAGCCGCTGGAGGATCGGCCAACCGAGCTTCTCGCGCTCCTGCACGAAGACCTGGGCGCAGCGGCGGCTCAGGTCGCGGATCCGGCCGATGTAGGCGGCGCGCTCGGACACGGAGATGGCGCCCCGCGCCTCGAGCGTGTTGAAGGCGTGCGAGGCCTTGAGGCTGAAGTCGTAGGCCGGGAAGACCAGGCCCAGATCGGCGAGGCGCCCGGCCTCACCGCGGTAGTGCTCGAAGAGCTCGTGCAGGACCTTCGGATCGGCGTGCTCGAAGTTGTACTTCGACCACTCGACCTCGGTCTGCTTGTGGATCTCGGCGTAGGTGAAGCCGCCGCCCCACTCCAGGTCGAGGATGCTGTCCACGCCCTGCAGGTACATCGCGATGCGCTCGATGCCGTAGGTGATCTCGGATGCGACCGGCCTGCACTCGATGCCGCCCACCTGCTGGAAGTAGGTGAACTGGGTGATCTCCATCCCGTCCAGCCAGACCTCCCAGCCGAGGCCCCAGGCGCCGAGGGTGGCCTGCTCCCAGTCGTCCTCGACGAAGCGGATGTCGTGGTCGCGGGGCCGGACGCCCAGCGCCGTCAGGCTGCGCAGGTAGCGCTCGATCACGTCCTTCGGGGACGGCTTGAGCAGCACCTGGAACTGGTAGTAGGCGCCGAGGCGGTTGGGGTTCTCGCCGTAGCGGCCGTCCGTGGGGCGGCGGCAGGGCTCGGCGTAGGCCACGCTCCAGGGCTCGGGGCCGAGCGCGCGCAGGTAGGTGTGCGGGTTGCCGGTGCCGGCCCCCTTCTCCACGTCGTAGGGCTGTCCGATGACGCAGCCCTGCTGGGCCCAGAAAGACTGGAGGGCGAGGATGAGCTGCTGGAAGTTCAAGGAGGCTCCGCGGGGGGCGGTGGACAGGCCGATTCTGGAGGGGCGCAGAGACTGACAGCGGATGCAGAAGTGGTCAACCCGCGTGCGGGTGGGCGCGCGAGGATGGCGATCGCGGGGGGGCGCGGCGGGCGTGAGCACGGCCGGCGCCGCCTCGCCTCAATGCGTTTGATGGACCGTCGGGAGCTCGGCTTCGACGGCCTCCAGGCCCGGCTCCGTGGGCTCGGGGACCGGCACCAGCGGGAGCTCGACCGTGAACTCCGTGCCCACGCCCAGCTCGCTCTTGACGGCGACCCGGCCGCCCATGCGCTCAGCCAGCTCGCGGCAGATGCTCAGGCCGAGCCCCGAGCCCTGCACGCTGGTCTGCTCGGCCTCGTCCCCCACCCGCTGCCAGGGCTCGAAGACGCGGGCCAGCTCGTCCGGCGCG
>JAJDAI010000114.1 GCA_029261955.1 Deltaproteobacteria bacterium
CCCCTTCACCCTCTTCGCCGACACCGACGGCGACCTGATGGGCGACTCCGCGAGCGCGATCGAGAGCTGCGTGGAGCTGGACGGCTACGTGCACAACGAGCTGGACAACGACGACACCAGCGCCTGCCAGCCTGACGGCGCGATGCCCTCGGACAAGACCATCGGGATCGAGGACGACGCCTTCAACACCGGCTTCAGCGACGTGCCCGCCTCCAACGACGAGCCCACCTCGAACCCCTGCGACCAGATGGAATTCACCGAGGCTGAGTCGAACATGAACGACCTCGTCTCCGAGTACCAGCAGTACCAGGACGCCACGGTCGAGGGAGAGGGCGGGTTCGACGAAGAGGGCGAGGAGTACTGAGCCTGCCCGCCTGCCGATGACCCCATCGAGCACCGGATCAGACGCGCCCCTGCCGACCCCTTCGGCAGGGGCGCGTCTCGCTTCCATCGACGCCCTGCGCGGGCTCGTGATGGTCCTGATGGCGCTCGACCACGCGCGCATCATCTGCGCGCCCCAGCGCTTCGGCTGGATCCACTCGCTCAAGCACGTCGAGCCGGCCTGGTTCGTCACCGAGCTGCTGCCCCACCTCTGCACGCCGGTCTTCCTGTTCCTCGCCGGGGTCGGCACCGGGCTCTTCGAAGAGAAGCGCGGCCGCAGCGCCGCCGTCCGCTTCCTGGCCTCGCGCGGCCTCGTCCTGATCGCGCTCGAGGTGACGGTCGTGCACCTGGGCTGGCACACCTTCGACTGGCGCCCCGTCTACGCGCTGCAGGTGATCTGGGCCATCGGCCTGAGCCTGCTCGTCTTCTCGGTCCTCATCCGCCTGCCGCGCGGCCTGATCGCCGCGCTCGTCGTGCTCGGCATCGCCTGCACGCCGCTGCTCCCAGCCATCGCCGACGCACCCGGCTGGGCCGCCATCCCCCTCACCATCCTCCACCAGTCGGCCTACCTCCTGCGCACCGAGTCGCTCCAGGTGGCCGTGACCTACCCCCTGCTGCCCTGGCCCTTCGTGCTCGCGGCGGGCTACCTCGCCGCCCCGCTCTTCGGGAAGGGGGGCCGGCGGAAGGTCCTGGTGGCCGCGGGCATCGGCCTGCTCCTCGCCTTCGCCGCGCTGCGATTCTGGAACGGCAGCTGGGCCGATCCCGATCCCTGGTCCCCTCAGGCCCGCGGCACGCTGTTCACGGTGCTGTCCTTCTTCGACGTGACGAAGCACCCCGCCTCGCCGGCCTTCCTGGCCGTGACGATGGGGATCGCCCTGCTCCTGCTGGCGGCGCTGGACGGGGCGCGGAACCCCCTGTCCCGCTGGCTGGCGGTGATCGGGCGCGTGCCGCTCTTCTTCTACGTGCTGCACCTGCCGCTGCTTCAGCTGCTCTCCACCCTCGGCTTTCGCTACCCCGGCGCCGAGGGTGGCTGGTGGATGCGCGGCAGCCGGCACTGGCCCGAAGGCTACGAGCCCGCCCTGTGGACGGCCTACCTCGGGCTCGTGGTGGCGCTCGCCCTGATGACGCCTGCCTGCGTGGCCTACGGGCGGCTGAAGGCGCGCTCCAGCAACCCGCTCTGGAAGTACCTGTAGCCCGGCGTCGCGGCTTGCCGAACGGGGCCTCTCACGGCACAAGGGACTCATGCCCGACCGCATCCACGTCAGCAGCGACCATGTGGATGTGGAGATCTTTCGCCTCGGCCCCAGGGTGGGCTTCCCGGTGCTGCTGCTGCCGGGCCTGGGCGCGAACCACCGGGCCTACGAGCTCCGAGGTGAGCAGTCCTTCGCCGAGTACATGACGGAGACGGGGCGCACGCCCTGGGCCGTCGACTTCACGGTGTCCTGGCGCACGAAGGGGCAGGACGCCTCGGCGCTGCTGCACGCCCTGGAGATCGCGCTGGCCGAGCTGCGGCGTTCGGAGGACGTGCAGTTGGAGGATGTGGACGCCGTGGGGCACTCCCTCGGCGGGCTGCTGCTGCTGTCGCTGCTGGTCGACGGCGTGCCCTTCCGCAAGGTCGTCGCGATGGCCACCGGGCTCGACCACCGGCTGGGCGCGCACCCGATCCGGCGGCTGCTGGGCCAGGCGACGAAGCTCAGGGGGCTGAGCACCACCCGCCGCCCGCTGCCCGGCGTGCCCCTGCGCAAGCTGGCGGCGCTGGCCGCGAACCTGACGGGGCGCGGCCTGCTCCCCTTCGAGGGCGACCAGTTCCACACCGGCGCCACCGACGCGAAGACCGTGCAGCGCTTCTTCCGGGAGGGCGTGCGCGACATGACCCTGCCGCTGCTGCTCGACCTCGCGGCGCTCTACAGCGAGGACGGGCTGCGCCTCGGCGCCTCGGCGCAGCCGCTCAAGGAGGCGGTGTCCGGCATCGAGTGCCCCGTGCTCTTCGTGGCCGCCGGCCAGGACAAGGTCTGCCGTGCGGAGTCGGTGCGGGACGCCGCCGCGCGGGTGCCCGGGGCCCGCTTGATCGAGGTGGGGGCTGGCAGCGGCCGCGCAGGAGGCTACGGTCACGTCGACCTGCTGATGGCGCGCGCGGCTCGGGCCGATGTCTTCGAGCCCGTCGGCCGCTTCCTGGACGCCTGAGGGCACACGCGAGGAGTGAGGGTGCAGCTTCGCCGCCACCGCCTGGACAACCGCGCCGGCTGGGAACTCGATCTCAAGCAGTTCGTCGATCCGGAGCACCACGACCCGAGCCGTCGGCCCGTCGTGATGATCCCCGGCTACGCGATGAACACCTTCATCCTCAGCTACCACCCCGCCGGTACCTCGATGGTCGAGTACCTGTGTCGCGACGGCTTCGAGGTGTGGACCGCGAACCTCCGCGGCCAGGGCGACAGCCGCCTCGTGAGCCACGGCATCCGCTACGGCCTGCGCGAGCTGGCGTTGGAAGACCTGCCCCGGGTCTTCGACTACGTGAACCAGCACAGCCACAGCACAGCCGACCTGGTCGACGCGGTGGGCTGCAGCCTGGGCGCGTCCTTCCTGTACGCCTACCTCGCGCACTACCAGGACTCGCAGCCGCTGGGCTCGCTGGTGTCCATCGGGGGGCCCCTGCGCTGGAACGAGACGCACCCGCTGATGAAGGTGATGTTCGCCTCGGCGCGGGTCGCGGGCAGCGCGCGGGTCACGGGCACCCGGCAGATCGCGCGGATGCTGCTGCCCTTCGTGCGGCACGCTCCGTCCCTGCTGAGCATCTACATGAACGCCGCTGAGATCGACATGGCGAAGGCGGGCCAGATCGTGAACACGGTCGACGACCCGGTGCCCTGGATCAACGTGCAGATGGCGCGCTGGATGAAGAACAAGGACCTGGTCGTCGGCGGCCTCAACGTCACCGAGGCCCTCGAAGGCCTGGAGCTGCCGGTCCTCTGCGTGCTCGCCAACGCGGACGGCATCGTGCCGCCCGCGACGGCGCTCTCGATCCGCGACGTGGCCGCCCCGGGTTCGGTGGACGTGCTGGAGGTCGGGGACGACGACGTGTGGTTCGCCCACGCCGACCTCTTCGCGGCGCGATCGGCCCAGGCGAAGGTCTTCGAGCCGCTGCGGGAGTGGCTGGCGAAGCCCTACGGCAAGGCGGGCTGAGCCCTCACTCCGCCGGCGGCGTCCACCTCGGTGACATCTTCTGCACCGGCTTCCGCTTCCGCAGCGCGTCGTAGAGGATCCCCAGATCCTCCTCCGTCATGCCCGAGTAGGCCTCCCAGGGCATCAGCGAGTTGAAGCCGCCGGGCGTGATCGGCGTCTGGTGCACCACCTCGGACGTCGTGCGCTTGAAGCGGCCGATGAAGTCCTCGCGGGTCCAGTCCCCCAGGCCCGTGGGGTCCGGCGTCAGGTTCGTGGACCAGGCCGTGCCCGCGCCGGGCGGCGGCACGAGGATCGGCGTGCCGCCCGTGAATTCCTGGCCGGGGATTGGGAAAGCGAGGCGTGTCTGGGGGCTGTGGCACCACATGCAGCCGGCGAGCCGCATCAGGTTCTGCTCGTACTTCTTGCTGCCCGGCTCCAGGTGGCCCTTCGTGACCGCCGGCGGCGAGGGGAAGAGGTTGAGCATCCCGTTCAGCGAGCGGTACTTGAGGTAGCGCTCGGGCAGCGTGTCGGGCCGGGCCGGGATGGACCGCAGGTACGCGATGATCGCCTCGACGTCCTCCTCGGGCATCAGGCGGTACATCGAGTAGGGGTGCGCGGGGAAGAGCGGGCCGCCGTCCTTGTCCAGGCCGCCGGTGATGGCCCGGAAGATCTCGCCGTCCGTCCAGTCCCCCAGCGCGGCAGGCGTGATGTTCGGCGCGGGGATGATGAGCCCCTTCGGCGTCTTGAAGAGCTCGGGGATGGTCAGCCCCCCGCGGCCCTCGGAGCCCGGCTTCGGCGGCCCCCCGAAGTAGGAGTAGTCCCGCTCGGCGTGGCAGGTCATGCAGATCGCGACGTGGTTCGCGAGGTAGCGACCCCGCTCGATCGACGCCGGATCCCGGCTCACCTGGATGCTGCGCGCGCGCCAGCTGGGCGCGCAGGAGCTCGCGGCCACGAGCACCAGCAGGAGCAGGAGGGTCCAGGTGATTCGCAGGGCCGCCGCGCGCATGGCGAGGTTCTAGCAGGCTCGTCCCGCGGACGTGCCGCCTCCGCTCCGCGCTAAGCTGAGCCCTCCTCCTCGACCCCCGGCCCAAGACGACCCCGTGCGGCGCAGCCTCCCCCCACTCATCCTGCTCCTCGCGCTGCTCGCGCTGCCGGGCTGCGTGGCGCTGATCGAACCCTCGGCCGCGCACGTGCACTGGACCGATCACCGGCGTCCGGGCACGACCCAGGCCGAGCTGGACGAGGCGCGCACCCTGTACCTGGCGGTCTGCACCGAGTGCCACCGCGTGCGCAGCCCCCTGCGCTACGAGCCCGGCGAGTGGACCTGGGCCATCAACCGGATGCTCGCCGGCGAGGACGTGCGCATCGAACCCGCGGTGATCGACGCCGTCGCCCTGTACCTCAGCGCGGCCTCGGCCCTGCCCGACGCGAAGGCCGTCGAGGCCTACCTGGAAACGCACCCCGAGCTCGCCGCGCCCTGAGCCCGATCGCGATCGATCCAAAACGAGTATGTACGAATACATACTTCGTGCTAGAACTGCATACGAGCTTCCAAGAGCAGGTAGATAGGGGAATGGGGATCGCCTCCAGGGATGGAGAGGGCCGATGACGCC
>JAJDAI010001131.1 GCA_029261955.1 Deltaproteobacteria bacterium
GGTGCGGTGGGTGCCGCGCCAGCGCAAGAAGCCCGCCTCCGCGAGGAAGCTGTTGAGGTGCAGCACGCGGTCCGAGGCCGGGCCGAAGCCGTGGTCAGACGCCACGATGACGGCATCCCAGGGCTCCCCGGCCTCCAGGAAGGCACCCAAGGCCGCGTCGAGCCGGCGGTACACCGCCCGCAGCAGGTCGCCGAAGCGCTCGGAGCGCGCGGGGTCGTGGCGCGGCGAACGCGGGTCGTGCAGGTGCCAGGCGTGGTGCGCAGCGGTGTCGGACTCCCCGAAGAGCCAGGCGAAGACGTCGTAGCGGCGCCGGGCCAGCAGCGCGAGGCCCACGCGCTCCTTGTCCTCGATGCCCCTCAGCAGGGCGGCGGCGGCCTCGTGCTCCCAGCGCGGGCCTTTGCTCAGCTCGCTGAAGTCGGCGAAGGACAGGTCGCGGCCGAGGACCTCGTGGATGAGCGAGTGCAGCTCGGGCGGCGCGCAGGCCGAGCGGGGCACCCGCGTCGCCACCGGGGAGTCGAAGCCCGAGATCTGACCTCCGCTGAGGGGGCGGGGCGGCCAGGTCGTAGGAAACAGGAAGCTCCCCACCACGGCGCCCGCGTCGCTGAGGCGCTGGAGCAGCGTCGGCACACCCCGGTCCCGGGCCGTGAGGAAGCGCAAGCGGCCCTCCTCGCGCACCGTGAAGTCCACGATCCCGTGCACCCCCGGCCCGACCCCCGTCAGGAAGGACGACCAGGCGGGCAGGGTCATGGGGGGCTCGACGCTGCGCAGCACCCCGTGCTGGCTGCCCTCGATCAGCGACGCCAGCGCGGGCAGCTCGCCAGCCTCGATCATCGGAAAGAGGAGCTGCGGCGTCGCGCCGTCGAGCCCCACGATCAGGGTGCGCGGTGGGCTCAGCCCCCGCATCGGGTCGCGGCGTCCAGGTAGCCCAGGGCCTTCAGGGCCTCGCACTCCTCGGGCGCCAGCTGGGAGGGGTCGCGGGTGACGCGGTCCACCCCGCCTTCGCAGGACGCCGCCTCGATGCGGCGCAGGTCCGCCCGCCGCTCGTCCAGGGACCACGAGGCCGAGGGATCGGGCCCGAGGTTCTGCTGCTCGCCAGGGTCCGTGCGCAGGAAGTACAGCTCGTCCTCAGCACGGCGCACCGGCGTGCCGGGGCCCTCGCGGTTCTCGATGAGCTTCCAGTCCCGATCCCGGACCGCCGAGCCCACCCAGCCCTCGAAGTCGACCTGGGCCAGCACCAGGCGATCCTTCGGGGCGCGGAGCGCGTACCCCCGCTCCAGCGACCAGCCCTGCCACAGGGGACCGGCGTCGGCGCCGGCCAGCTCCGTCATCGTCGGTGCGACGTCCATGTGCCGGACCGGGTCCTTGACCCGTCGGCCACCGTCCTGGGCGGGCGTCTTCACCACGAGCGGCACGCGGATGGACTCCTCGTAGAGCTTCGTGCCGTGCCAGAAGCCGCCGTGCTCGCCGAACTCCTCGCCGTGGTCACTGGTGACGACGACGACCGTGTTCTCCGCCAGGCCCTGCTCGGACAGCCAGTCCATCAGCAGCCCGAAGTGCACGTCCCAGTAGCTGACCTCCCCCTCGTAGAGCGCCGCCAGCGCCTCCGCCTCGTCCAGCGAGGGCCGCGGGTTCTCGACGCGCGCGTACGCGGTGCCGTCGTGCGGGTGGGGAAAGTAGGGGTCGTGGGGGTCCATGTACTGGACCATGAGGAACCAGCGGTCCTGGCCGTGCTCGCGCAGCCAGTCGATCGCCTCGCCCGTCACCGTGGGGGCGTCGTGGTAGTAGCGATCGACGCGCTTCGTGCGGCTCAGGAAGCGCTCGTGCACGCGCCGCAGCACCTGATAGGCGGCGAGCCGGAAGGACGCCTCGGAGGCGCGGAAGGGGTAGGCAGGCCGCAGGAACTCGAAGGTGTCGAAGCCCTGGTGGAAGTTGAAGGACGCCGTGATGTTGATGTTGTTGACGATGGCGCCGGTCGTGTAGCCGTGCTTCTGGAGCGCCTCGGGCAGGGTCACCAGCTCGTCCGCGAGCAGGTCGGCCTTGCGGGCGCAGCGGTTCGCGCAGGACGGCGACGAGGTCAGCAGCGACGCGAAGGACGCACGCGTCCAGGACGAGTGGGCGAAGGCCTGCTCGTAGACCGTGGCGTCGCTGGCCCAGGCGTCGAAGCGCGGGCTCGGGTCGCCCGGCGCGCCGTAGCTGCCCAGGGCGTCTGCCCGCAGCGTGTCGACGACGACCAGCAGGATGTTCGGGCGCTCCTCCAGCTCGGGCGCCACCGGCCGGGGCGCCACCTCGGCCACCTCCCGATTCTGGAGCATCATCGCCACCGCGATCATCAGCCAGAACACGAAGAACAGCGCGTAGGTGGCCAGGCTGCCGGCGATCGTCAGGACGAAGGACAGGAAGGTCTTCGCCAGGGCGTTGCGCACGAAGGCGTAGAAGACGAGCGAGAAGGCCACGAAGCCGAGCGCCAGCCAGAGCATCGAGCTGCCGGGCACCGCGCCTTCAGCGAAGACGTTCCGCTGGAGCACGAAGCGGCTGATCACGAAGCCGGTGGAGCAGAAGATCGCCAGGAAGGACAGCGTCCAGCTGCGGGACGGATCCGGGGCGTGGCCGGTCAGCCGGGCGAGGATCGCAGCCGCGACGCCGAGGCCGATCCCGCCGCCCAGGCCGAGCACGCTGTAGAGCACGATGCCGTAGATGACGCCGGAGTAGTCGGCCGTCTGGGGGGACGCGATGAGCACCGCACCGGACTCGACGAGGCCGACGCAGGCGCCGCCGAACAGCGCGCCGAGGGGCGGGACGCGGAAGGCGCTCCACAGCACCCGGGCTTCGGAGCCGGCCACCTCGTCACCGGCCGGCACGGGCCGGATGCGAGTCGCGAGGGTGTCGGGGTTCGGCGGGGTCATGCTGGCTCGTCGGCAGGGGCGGCAACAGGCTAGCAGCGCTGGGCGAATTGGCTCGGTCGGTGCGCGGACAGCTCCGCGCGATCTCTTCGTCGGGTCTCGGTCACCTGTCCCGACAGGCTCGGTCGACCCGACTTCGACCTCGCCCGGATCTGCCTCACGCACCTCGGTCGCAAATCCGCCCACCACTGCTAGAGCACCGAACAAAGAAGCGCTCGGTTGCCTGATTCGTGTCTAGCCGATCGGGACCTCGGGTGCCCCAAGTAGAAGCGGCCCACCGAGGCGGGCCGCTTCACCAGGGGACTGAGTGAACTCAGTCCTCGTAGTCGTAGTCGGACTCGAACTGCACGGAAGCGCGGACGCTGAAGCTGAACCGGTAGGTCAGGGTCAGGCCGGTGTACAGGTTGAACTCCGAGGTCTGGGTGGGGTCGATCTCGAGGTCGCCGTCCAGCACGACCGCGGTGGCGCGGGCGTAGCTGAAGCGGAGGCCCAGGAACGTACCGCCCAGAGCAAAGTTGTCGTTGAAGTAGTACTCAGCACCGAACGCGATGTTGAAGCCCAGGGGGCTGTGACGCGCGTTGTCGTACTGACGCCAGGCCTCACGGTCGTCGTCGCCCTGGTCGGTGCCCGGGCCGTAGACGTCCGAGTAGTCCATGAACCGCCCGCCGTCCGTGTTGAACGAGTCGAGGTTCGCGAAGTACTTGAAGAAGCTGATGTAGAGGAACGGCGGGGCCTTGCCCTTGGCACGCTCGATGAAGAAGAACTTGCCGCCGATCTCGAGACCGAAGACCAGCATCTGCAGGTCGGAGCTC
>JAJDAI010001132.1 GCA_029261955.1 Deltaproteobacteria bacterium
CGAGCTGGCCGCCGAGCAGGTGCTCGACGTGCGTGGCCGCTGGCCCGACGCCCGCTTCGGCATCCTCGATGTCTACGTGCAGCGCAGCCTGATGGACCTGGCGCTCTACCGCGGCGACGCGGACGCGGCCATGGAGCACGCGCAGACCCTGTGGACCGGCCTCTTCAAGTCGCAGCTGAAGAGGGTCGCCATCCTCAAGGCGACGGCCTACGACGCCATGGCGCGCGCGGTTCTGGCCTCGCGCGGCCCGGCGAAGACCGTCGCGTCCTGCGCGAAGAAGCTGGACGCCTTCGGCCCCGGCTGGGGCGAAGCGCCGGCGGCCCTGCTGCGGGCGCGCGCGACCGGGGTGGCGGGCTGGCAGGCCGCGGTGAGCACCTGCGAGTCCGCCGACATGGCCATGCACGCCGCCGCGGCGCGCTGGCGGCTCGGTGAGGCGATGGGCGGCGACGAGGGCACGGTCCTCGTGGGCGCTGCGCAGGCCTGGTTCAGCTCCGAGGGCGTCGCCGAGCCGGCGCGGCTGGTGGAGCTGCTGAGCCCGGCGGGCTGAGCCCCGCGCGCGTCGGGTCGAGTCGGCCGTTCAGCCCCGTCGCCGCCGGAGCCCGAGCCCCGCGAGGCCGATGACGAGCGCCAGCGCGCCGGATCCGCCCGAGGACGGCAGGTCGCAGGAGCAGCCTCCCCGTCGGCTCGATCCCCCGCCGCCGCCGTCGTCGTCGTCATCGGCCGCGTCGTCGTCGTCGTCGACCGCATCGTCGTCGTCGCTGACCACGTCGTCGTCGTCGTCGTCCGGGGGCGCCGTCGCGTCGTCGTCGTCGTCGCCGCTCGCGCCGAAGGGCAGCCAGTCGACCGTGAAGTCGTAGCTCGTGGAGCTGCCCTCCCAGCAGGCGATCAGGAAGAAGAGCCGGCCGCCGGCGAAGGCGTCCGAGGACACCGGGCCGCTCATCTCGGCCGTGGCGCTGTTCGTCAGCTCGTCGCCTGTCTGGGTCCAGACGTAGAAGTCGAGGTCGGAGTTCGAGCCGGACCAGTCGAGGTTGAAGCGCGCGCCCTCCTGGCAGGGGAAGTCCACGACGAACCAGTCGGCGTCGCCGGTGTAGCCCTCGCCGTTGTTGCCGCAGTCGATGGAGCCCGAGATGGTCAGGTCGCCGCCGCCGGGGGTCGCGTAGTCGACGTCGTCTTCGCCCTGCCAGTCGTTGGGCTCGCTCTCGTCGAAGTTCTCCGCCGGGCCGGAGCACTCGCCGGTGACCACGTCGTCGTCGTCGCCCCCGGTGGCGTCGTCGTCGTCGGCCGGCACGCCGCCGCAGGTCCCGTCGTTGCAGCCGACCCCGCAGGCGCAGTAGCGGTCGTCGGTGCAGCTGTTGCTGCTGCTCGTGTACTTCGAGCACACGCCTTCGGTGTCGTCGCAGGTCAGCGTGCGCTCCCCGGTGCCGCCGGAGTAGTAGGCCGTCAGCGTGCTGCCGCTGTAGGTGTTGTGGTCGAAGCCGATCCAGTGGCCGAACTCGTGGGCGCCGATGGCCTGGAGGTCCGCCTCGTCCCAGTAGGCCGGCGTGCCCGTGATCCACTCGTAGTTGAGCTCGTTGATCGTCATGGAGGCGCGGATGATCTCGCCGTCGCCGTAGAACACGGGGACCGTCACGGCCAGGGTCGTCGCGCCGTAGGCCGCAGGCCACTGGGCCGTGAAGCCCACCAGGTTCTCGTTCTGGTTGTCGTTGACCGGGTCGCCGGAGCGGTCCGAGCCCTGCGAGGCGTTGAAGGACGTGCAGCCCGGCACCGCCCACTCGTTCATGGCCGCGGCCAGGGCGGAGTCCACCGACGAGTTGCCGAGGTCGTCCGAGGTGTGGCTGCTGGAGAGGTGCCAGGTGGTCTCGGGGTTGCCCGAGGTCCACCACAGCGGCTGGCCATTCGTCGTGATCGAGGTCCAGGCGAAGGCGCTGGTGGGGGCGAGCAGGCCCAGGAGGAGGGCGGAGAGCAGGGCGCGGCGGAGCATCACTTCGCCTCCTGCGCGGGGGAGGGGAGCCCGGCGAGCAGCGCCTTGAAGGCCTGCAGGCGCCTCAGCGGGCGGTCGACCGGCTCGTGGAACTCGACCAGGCGCCCGGCCGCGTCGCGCACGAACATGCCGCCGCTCAGCTCGCGGTGCAGGGTCGTGCCCAGGCGCGGGCTCTCGCGCAGGGCGTACTTGCTCTGCTCCATCGCGGTGAGGAACCACTGCCCCTCGACCAGCCGCAGGAAGAGCACGCAGCGCTCCCCTGGCTCGAAGCGGGCGTCGCCCGGCACGTACCAGGTGCGCTCGCCGACGGTGCCGCCGAACTGCTCGATGCTCAGCTCCGCGGGGGCCGCGCCGTAGAGCACCTCGTCGATCTTCAGTTCGGTCCGGGTGACCGCCTGGTGGTAGCGCTCGCTCAGCGAGGTCCGGGCTTCGCCCACGGTGGCGATGACGATCGCCGTGCTCAGCTCCGCCTGCTGCGCGTCGGTGACGTACAGGGCGCTCGTGGCCTCCGCCGCTCCGGCGAACAACACCAGGCTGAAGGCTGCTGTCCAGAAGGTCTTGACCAAGGTCATGTGCGCTCCCCCGAGGGTCCGGTTGATGGGAACGGTATCAACGGGGCGCGGGTGGCGACAGATCCCATCGACCCCGCGTGGCCCGCAGTCGACCCGCTCAGGACGCTCGACGCACCGCCAACTGGAAGGCGCTGCGCACCGCGTCGCTGACCTCGAGCTCCACCGCCTCGTCGCGGGCGCGCACCGAGGTCAGCAGCGCGTGGGCGAGCTCCAGCAGCGCGCGCGCCTGCTCGACGTCGGCGCCCTCGTGCAGCGGCTGGGTGTACCAACCGGCGTCGTCGTGGTGCCGGTGGTGCTCGACCCGCCCCTCCTGGACGAGCTGTTCTCCCAGCTCGCAGGGCAAGGGCAGATCCAGGTGCCCCGAGGGGTGGATGTGGCCGAGCTCGCGCTCGCCCGCGAAGAAGCCGATCGCGTCCCGGCGCACGCGGTGCATCGTCAGGTCCCCGAAGCCCTGCATGGCCTCGATGAGGCCGCGCATCGCCTCCTTCTGGTCGTCGGGCGAGGCCTCGATGAGGAAGCGCGCATCCTGCACCGGGCGCGGCTTCTGGGCGCGCGCCGTCGTCTCGGGCTCGAGGAAGGTCTTCATCCAGCGCAGGCCCAGCAGCGACGCTGCGATCGAGCCGGTGGCCAGCGCAGCGTAGACCCCGGCCAGCCCGAAGAGGATGGAGCCGAGGTAGGCCAGCGGCACCACGATCACGATGCTCCGCAGCACCGACAGCCAGGTCGAGCGCACCGCGTGGTCCATGGCGTTGAAGGCCGAGCTCGTCATCGTCATCGCGCCGTAGCCCGCGAAGCCGAGGGGCACGATGCGCAGGTACAGGGTGATGCCGCGCTGGACCTCGGGCTCGTCGGTGAAGATCGTCGCGATCCAGGGTGCGGTGGGCAGCAGCAGGACGAAGACGCCGAGGCCCCACAGCACCGAGAAGCGGACCGACATCCGGAAGGCCTCGGACACCCGGGACTGGAGGTGCGCGCCCCAGTTCTGGCCGATGAAGGGGCTGAGCCCCGAGCTCAGCGCGATGGGCGCGATGAGCACCAGCGCCTCGACCCGCGCGCCGATGCCGTAGGCGGCCACCGCGTTTGCGCCCTCCAGGGCGACGATGGCGGTCACCAGGGCCGTGGCGATGGGGCCGAGCACGTTGGTCGCTGACGCGGGCACGCCGACGCGCAGGATCCGCGTCCAGGAGCTCCACAGCTGCGCGGGTCGGGGGACGTGGATGTCGAGGGCGCGCAGCTTCACCGCCCCGCTCAGCGCGTAGAAGAAGGTCAGCAGCCGGGACAGCGCGGTCGCCCAGGCGGCGCCTTCGAGGCCGCCGGCGGGGATCGGTCCCCAGCCGAAGATGAAGATGGGGTCGAAGACCGCGTTGAGCACCGCCGCAAAGATCATGACGTTGCGCGGGGTGATCGCGTCGCCGTGGGCCCGCAGCACGCCGTTGAGCATCATCGGCACGACCAGCACGACGGCGCTGAGGTACCAGATGCGCATGTAGGAGCTGATGACCGGAAGCAGGTGATCCGGGGCGCCCAGGGCCCGGAAGGCGGCGTCCTGAGTGGCCAGACCCAGGCCGCTGACGAGGGCGACGATGGCCACGCCCAGCAGCAGGGAGTGGGACGCGATGCGGCGGGCGTCCTCCTGGTCGCCGGCGCCGATCACACGCGCGACCGCGACCGAGGTCCCGATCATCAGCCCGAGGCTCACGTTGACCACGATCCCGATCACGGGGAAGGCGAAGCTCATGGCCGCGAGCTCGTCGGTGCCGAGGCGGCTCGCCCAGTAGGTGTCGATGAGGTTCACGACGATCATCGCGACCACGCCCACCGCCATCGGCACGCTCAGCCGGCGGAGGGTCGTCGCGATGTTGCCTTCGAGGAGATTCTCGGGTGCTGCCACGGCGGTAGAGTACCGAACAGGTCAAGCCGACCGAGCATCGCGAAGGACGGCGGCCGCCTCCACGGAGGCATCCCCAGCAGGTGCGGAACCCCACCGCGTCCACAGCGCAGTTGGTGGATGCCGCGCTGGACAGCTGCTCGAAGGGCCCTGCCTGCCAGCCGCCCTGCCCCTGACCGTTGTCGCCCCAGCAGGCGGCGGCACCGGTGGTGTCCAGCGCGCAGGTGTGTAGCCCCCCGGGCGCCAGAGCCACAAAGTCCAGGCTGGGGACCGTGAGCTGGCCGTGCGAGCGGTGTCCCCGCTACCTGGGACGACGCGGATCACCCTGGCCTCGGATTGCCTGGGAACGCTGACGGGGACCTGATCTAAGGTGCCAGACCATCGGGGAGGGCTGCAGTGTTTCGATCCACGATCCCAATTGGCGACGTCTTGGTGCGTCGCCTGCTGCCGCTCCTGGCCTTGGGCCTGGCAGGCTGTCCGGCCGCCACTGGCACCTTGCCCACCGAGGAAAACCTGCCACCTGATGAGCCAACCCTTGGGATCTCGCCGGTCTCACCGACGACGATCGACGATCTGTCCTTGACCATCCTCCAGGACGCCACCGACCCCGAGGGCGGACCAGTCACGTACCGCCACGAGTGGTTCGTGGACAACGAGCCCCTGCTGGATCCGTCCGAACCGGACACCGTCTCCTCCGACGTCACGACCAAGGGCGAGGTCTGGCGCGTCTTCACCCGCGCAGTCGACCAGGAAGGGCTGGAGGGTGCCCCCGTGTCCTCCGAGGTCACGATCGCAAACTCGCCACCGGCCGCGACCGCCTCCATCCAACCGAGTGAGCCCAGCTCCCTCGACGACCTCCAGTTGGTCGTCGTCGTGGAGGACTTGGATGGGGACGCGAGCACCACGGCGGTCCACTGGCTCCTCGATGACAATCCTGTCCCGGCCTTCGACGGGTTCGCGACGATCGCTGCAGCCGAGACCACCCGCGGCCAGATCTGGTCCGTCGAGGTCACCCCGAACGACGGGGAGGCGGACGGTGACCAGGCGACGGCCACGGTCTTGGTTCGCAACGACCGACCGACTGTCTCGGGGGTCGTCTTGTCTCCCGAGGACCCGCGCGAAGCGGACACCCTGAACGTGACGACCGCAGCTCCCGAGGATGGCGACGGCGATCCGGTCTCCCTGGCGTACCAGTGGTACGTGGGCGGCGATCTCGTCCTTGGAGCGGAAGTCGATACGCTGTCCTCGGACCATTTCGACAAGGCCGACGAGGTCTTCGTCCTGGTGACCCCCTTCGACGACTCCGACCTGGGAGACCCGGTCCAGTCGAACCAGGTCGTCGTCGACAACACCCCGCCCAGTGGCCAGGCGGTGGGGGTTTCGCCTTCCGAGGGCACGGAGGCGACGGTGTTCTCCTGCGAGCCCAGCGGCTGGCTCGATCCCGACCCCGCCGACTCCGAGGGCTACGTCTTCCAGTGGTTCGTCGGTGGGTCTCCGGTGGCGAGCACAGCCTCAGTCGATGGGTCTGTCTTCAATCGAGACGACGTCCTTCACTGCGAGGCGACGCCGACCGACGGCGAAGCTGAAGGCGAGATCTTGACCAGCTCCACCGTGACCGTCTCGAACACCCCGCCGACCTTGACCTCGGCGACACTCAGTCCTGCAGCGGCTGTCGAGACCGATGTCCTCCTGGTGGCCGCGGTTGGTTTCGCCGACGCCGACGGTGACCCACCGGGCTACACCTACGCTTGGTACGTGGGCGGCGCGCCCGTGGCGACCAGCGGGCCGAGCTTGGGTGGCGACTGGTTCAGCAAGGGCGACGACGTCTACGTCGAGGTGACGCCGTTCGACGGCACGACGGGCGGGGCGCATGTCACCACGAACACGGTCACGGTGCTCAACAGCCCGCCCAGCCTCGTCTCGGTTTCTTTGACCCCATCGGTGGTCTTCACAACGAGCAATGTCTCGGCGACCCCCAACGGTTGGAGCGACATCGACGGCGATTCCCCTGGCTACACCTACGCGTGGTTCGTCGCTGGGGCTCCCGTCGGATTCGACAACGACACCCTCTCCTCCACCTTCTTTTCGCGGGGACAGCAGATCTCCGTCGAGGTGACGCCGCAGGACGGCGAGGACGTCGGGGCGCCGGTGGCCTCGAGTCCGATCACGGTCGCAAACAGCCCGCCGGACCCCCCGGTCGTCGAGATCAGCCCCGCCGAGCCCGAGGACGAGGACGAGCTGACGTGCATCGAGATCACGCCGTCCACGGACGCAGACGCCGACTCCGTCGAGACCGCCTTCCTGTGGCTGCAGGGCGGCGTTCCGACCGCCTTCTCGGGCGCTCAGCTCCCAGCCAGCGCGACGGGAGACGGAGAGGAGTGGACGTGCGTCGCCACGCCCAACGACAGCCTGGAAGACGGAGCCCCCGGGCTGGCGACGGTGGTGATCGGTTGCCCGTACCTCTTCCAGGACGACGACGGCGACGGCCAGGGAGACCCCGAGGTCAGCATGATCGATTGTGACCCGGTCCCGGGCTGGGTCGGAAATTCGGATGACTGCGACGACGACGACGACACCACCTACCTCGGTGCTGCAGAGCTTTGCGACGGGGCCGACAACGATTGCGACGGCAGCCCTGGGGCGGACGAGATCGATGGCGACGGCGACGGGGTCGCGGAGTGCGAGGGGGATTGCGACGACGGCGACGACACGACGTTCGAGGGAGCGGCCGAAATCTGTGGCGACGGAGTGGACCAGGACTGCGATGGGGTGGACGAGCCCTGTTCCGGTTGCGGAGACGGAATCCTGGACCCCGGCGAGGAGGTGGATCCTCCGGTCAGCATCTTCACGACGCTGACCGTCGATCCGGTGACCTGCCGCTATGACTTCAGCAACGTGCCCCAGCTCTACTGCAACGGCGGCTGCACCTGGGATGACAGCCAGGCCGGCTGTGGGGAAGGGGACGCGGACATCTTCTGCCAGCTGAAGACCGACAACCCGCTCTCGGAGTCCCAGGCTTTCGGAACCGTGAGCGCCCTGCCGACCCACGGCTTCCCGTGTGCACGCTCCAACTACGGCACGCCGATGGGGGCAGACGTCACGGACCGACTCATGAGCCCACTGTCATTCGCGGTGCGCTACATGGACGGCGATGTCCGCGCGGCGCACAACAACGGCGGTACCGTCATCAACGTCGTGGTTTGCACGGATCCGTAGGGAACATTGGACGCGTCGAGCCTGGATCGACGCGGCTCACGTCGACGGAGAAGGTCCGGGCTGTCCGAAGACTCCCGGACCTCCCCCCTCCCGTGCTCAGTCCGTGTATTCGTCGTAGGAGTGCACGAAGTCGATGTGGGACACCGTCACCGTTCCGTCCGTGCCGGTGGCTCCGGTGAGCGGGTTGTCGCAGTCCGCGCTTCCCTCCACCTCGTAGCGGCGCGTGGTCGGCGAGATCGTCGCCCCGACATCCTCGTGCCGGTCCAGGGTCGCGGTGCACGCGACGGGCGGTTCCGCGGAGCTGTAGGACGCCCACTGGTCGTCGTTGTGCTCCAGCGAGACGAAGGCGTCGAAGGTCCCCGTGTCGCCCGGCTCGATGAAGTCGATGCGCACCTGGAGCTGATCGAACGAGGCGCTCCAGTACAGGCTGACGCTGTCGTCGATGGAGGGGCCGAAGCCGTCGCACTCCTCCAGATCGTCGGCGCCGGCCCAGGTCCAGGACGCGCTACCTGAGACGTCGACCTCGACGCTGCAGGGTGAGACACTGGGAGCCTGGGTGCAGCCGACGAGCATCGCCAGGCAAGGGAGCAGGAGCGCCCCGAGAGGCAGCTTCAGTCGATGCACTTCTTGACTCCCCAGACGTAGTCGTAGGACATGCCCTTGGCGACGATCGTCAGCGCGACCGGCTCGGCACCCTCGGGCACCTCGCAGAACTCACCGCGGGTCGCGTAGGGGTTGCTGCCCTTGAACTTGCAGACGTCCGCGGGGTTGAACAGCGCCACCCCCCACTTCTGGCAAGTGGACGAGGTCTGGCCCGCGGCGTCAGGCACCGCGAACACGGCGAGCGCGGCGGTGAGTGCGAGCGCGGGCAGCACGAGAAGGAAGCGACGGTTCATGGGAATCCGGGGTGCAGGCGAGTCAGGCCCCCGCCCGGCCTGCGTCTGAGGCTGGGGCCGTCGGTTCACCGCGGTCGAAGGGATCTGCGCCCAGATTGAGCGCGCGTTTCGGGATTCCCCCCCCGGCCGGTCTTGCGACGTCCGACATTGGAAGCAGACAGGGGGCCGACATTTGTGTCAAGCGGTCCGACGGCGTGAGGTCGCCGCTCTCTGCGTGCCCGTGCGGTCCTTGCGATCCAGTATCGTCAGGACGCGGTCCCCACGGACCGTCGCAAGGGGGGGATATGAGCGTCTTTCGTCCAGCCGCGAGCTGTGTCGTTGTCTTGAGCATGCTGGGCTTCGTGGTGGGGCTGTCGAGCCGGCCGGCTTCGGCAGCGCCCCTGGACTTCGATCGCCTGGTCGTGCAGGCCCGAGGCGGGACCGTCTTCGCCGCCACCCGTGACGAGTTCCGCTTGCTGGCGCTGGACCGCATGAAGGCAGCCGGCTTCGAGGTGCCTGCGGCCCAGACCTCGGCTTTCGGTACGCACTCGGGGCAGGGCCCCGACGCCGTGGTGGTCGTCGCCGGCACGCTGGAGGACGGCGCTTGCGTGACCGACAGTGGGTGGTCCGCCTGCCGCACGCTTGTTCGCTGGGAGGCCATGGACCGACGAACGCAGGCCGTGGTCTACGAGGTCGTTCTGGAGGCGGGCCTGGAGGGACGGCCAGGGCTTCAGGATCGGTCCAGGTCGTCCCGCACCCTGAACTCGATTCTCGTCGGCCTCGACCGCCTGCTGCGCCAGGAAGCCTTTGTCGAGCTGGTCGAGGACCTGTCGTCCGACGGCTTCGCGGGGCCGGCAGGTGAAGTCTCGCTGGCGCCCTGCGATCAGGGCCCCGGGACCCTGCCCGAGCACATGGACGCCGCCATGAAGACGACGCTGCTCGTGCGCGCAGGCGCCAGGCTCGGCACTGGGGTGGTGATCTCCCCCGATGGCTGGGCGCTTACCGCCGCGCACGTGGTGGGGGACGCCGACGAAGTGGCGCTCACACGATCGGATGGCCTGGAGCTCCGCGGCGAGGTCGTGCGCCGCTCCGTCGCTGCCGACGTGGCGCTCGTGAGGTTCGGGGGGTCGAACCATGCCTGCGCGCCCCTGGCGGTCCAGTCGCCAGGCCCGGGCTCGGATGTGTTTGGGATCGGCAACCCGGGCGGGGAGCTGCTGGCGCTCACGGTCACGAAAGGCGTCGCGAGCGGGACCCGCGACGGCCCGGGGGGCGCGCTGCTGCAGACGGACCTGAGCATCAACCCCGGGTCGAGCGGCGGCGGCGTCTGGACCCCATCGGGGGAGGTCGCCGGCATCGTCTCCCACAAACTGGTCGGCGAGGCCATCGACGGGCTTGGTTTCGCCGCATCCTCCACCGCGCTGGGTGAGGCGCTGGGATTGAGGTGGGGGCAGGCAGAGCCCACGCCAGCCGTCCTGGCGCCACCTCCCCGCGAGCTCCTCGAGGTCCCGGGGGACCAGGAACTCGGATCCATGGAGATCCCAACCGCCTACCTGGCCGCGCTGCGCCAGAAGCGCGCCGGGGCGGCGGTGGCGGCCATCGGTGCGCCCATCGGCTTCGCGGCCGGCGTGCCCGTCCTGATTCTCGGGCTGACGGGCGGGCCCGTGTCGCTGGAAGAGGCGAACCGGGCACGTCAGGGGCTCACGTCGGTGGACCGCCGGCCCGATCCAGGCACCTCGGCCCTGGGTGTGGGGCTCGTGGCAGCCGGGGCGGCGACGCTGGTCGGGGGGGCGCTGCTGTCCCTGGGCGGGCGGCGTCAGCGGGAGGCGCAGCTCGCCGCTGCGGAGGCGCGCGGCGCCAGCGTGAGCTGGCGGCTGGAGGTTGGCCCCAGCCGCGTCGCGTTGCGCCTGGCCTTCTGAGCCGTCGGGAGGGGGGCTGGATCCGGGTCGGGGGCGGCGCGGGCCGTGATCGGGTCGATTGCCTGCTTCTTCAGGGTGGTCTGCGGCGTACTATGCGATCTCAGGGAGGGACCTCAAGCGCTTCATCTTCATGCTCGGCTGCATCGCCGCGCTCGCCGCTTGCCCCGCCGTCGAGGCCGAGGGGGACGAGGCCGGCGAGTGCTCCGATGCCGCCGACAACGACCTCGATGGGCTG
>JAJDAI010001133.1 GCA_029261955.1 Deltaproteobacteria bacterium
CAGCGGGTCGCCTCGCGGGTCCGCGTCCTGGTCCGCATGCGCAACGAGCAGGCGCGGGCCCTGGGCTTCTCGGACTACTTCTCGCTCGCGCTGGACGACGAGCAGATGGACGCGGACATGCTCTCGGGCGTGCTCGACGACCTGCAGGCCCGCACGGACGCCCCCTGGCAGCGCTGCAAGGCCCGGATCGACGCCGAGTTCGGGCCGCTGCGCGGCAAGGCCTCGGGGGAGCTGATGCCCTGGGACTACACCGACCGCTTCATGCAGTCGGTGCCGCGCCCCATCGACGGGCGCCAGCTGGACCCCTGGTTCCGCTCGCAGTCCATCGGCCGCTACGCCCAGAACTACTACCGCGGCATCGGCCTGCCCATCGAGCCCATCTGGGCCCGCAGCGACATGATGCCGCGCGACGGCAAGTACCCCCACGCCTTCTGCATCGGCATCGACAACCCCTCGGACGTGCGGGTGCTCTGCAACCTGGACTCCACCGCCCGCTGGATGGAGACGACGCTGCACGAGTTCGGGCACGCGGTCTACAACGCGGGCATCGACGAGGGCCTGCCCTGGCTGCTCCGCGAGGCGGCGCACACCTTCGTGACCGAGGCCGTCGCCATGTACTTCGGCCGGCTCGCGCGGAACGGCTCCTGGCTCACAGAGGTCGCGAAGGTGCCGGACGAGCTGGCGGCGCAGGCCGAGGCGGCGCAGGCCGAGGCGCAGCTGGTCTTCGCCCGCTGGGCGCTGGTGGTCACCCGCTTCGAGCAGGCGATGTACCGCGACCCGGATCAGGACCTGGACGCCCTGTGGTGGGACCAGGTGGAGCAGCTCCAGGGCCTCAAGCGGCCCGAGGGCTGGGCCGGCAGCGACTGGGCCGCCAAGGTCCACATCGCCTGCTACCCGGCCTACTACCAGAACTACCTCCTGGGCGAATTGCTGGCCTCGCAGTTCGGGGCCGTGGTGGGGCCGGACGTCGTGGGCAACCCCCAAGTGGGGACCTTCTTCTCCGGCCTCTTCTCGCTCGGCCAGAGCCTGCCCTGGGAGCAGACGGTCGAGCAGGTCTGCGGTGCGCCGCTGTCGGCGGAGCACTGGGTGGCGGAGTTCACGTGAGCGTCCTGGCGATCGAAATCGGCGGCTACTCCGGCTGGGGCCTCTGGCTCGTCGTCGGGGTCATGGCCTTCAACCTCGCCGCCATCCCGGCCTGGTTCCTGGTCGCGTCGCTGAAGCGATCCCACGAGTTCCAGATCAAGAAGGCCCGCACCTTCCTGGAGCTGCTGCGCCGGACCGGGGAGCAGGAGGCCGACCTCGCCGAGCAGGTCAGCTTCATCGAGCAGGAGCTGGAGCGCGCGGAGGGCCTGGGCCCGATCTGGGGGCGCAAGCACGTCAACACCGCGCGGATGTTCCTGGGCCAGCTCGGGGAGCGCTACCCGGCCGAGGTCTCCCCGATCTGGGAGACCATGGGCGGCGAGTAGGGGCGAATCCGCAGCGGACGCGAACCGGATCGACAGCTCGTTCGCCGGAACGCCGCGCGGCGTCTAGTCTCTTCTCGTGAGCGACTCCTTCCGCACGAAGACGGGCCACGCGACCGTCACCCGCGAGCAGATCGTCATCGAGCGCACCGGTCCCCGGGGCCGCGCCGCGAACATGCTCCAGGGCAACAGCAAGAGCCGCACGCTGCTGATCTACGGGATCCTGTTCGCCATGCTCGTCTGGAGCGGCTGGAGCTCCTGGAACCACGGCAGCACCGTGGCCGCGGTGCTCTTCTGGGCCTACGGAGGCTGGATCGCCTACGCGCTGACGAAGGCCCGGAACTTCACGATGTCGCCCATCATGGAGCGCGCCGCGACCTCGCGGATCGAGGGCATCCGCGGGCTGAAGGGAGCCACGCGCGACCGCATCGTCGTCTCCCTGTCGGAGGGCGGACGCGAGGTCCGCCGCTTCATCCTGATGCCCGGTGCTTTGCAGAACGGCGCCGGGGAGCTCGACCGGGCGCTGGCCCTGCTGTCGGAGCAGGGCTGGCCGGTGGACCCGGATTCGGAGGGCTGATGGCGACGATCGTTCAGATCACCGACCTGCACGTGCACCGGGACGCGGACGGCACGCTGCTCGGCGTGCCCACCTGGGACACCCTCGACGAGGCGCTTCAGATGATGGAGCAGCACGTGCCCGGCTGGGACTGGCTCGTGCTCACCGGGGACCTGGCCCAGGACGAGGAGCTCGACACCTACGAGGCCCTCGCCGCGCGGCTCGGCGATCGGCTGGAGCGCACCCTGATGATCCCGGGCAACCACGACGACCCCGCCCTCATGCGCCAGGTCTTCGAGGGGGCCTTCGACGAGGGCGGCGCGCGCTTCGCGCAGGTCGTGGATGGGTGGCTGCTCCTCGGCCTGGACTCCCACGTGGACGGGAAGGTCTCGGGCCACGTGGACGAGGACCAGGCTGCCTGGGCGCAGGCGCAGCTCGACGCGCGGCCCGGCCTGCCCACCGTGCTCTTCGTGCACCACCCGCCCGTCGCCATCGGCGCCGCGTGGCTGGACGCCATGGGCCTGGAGCGGCCCGAGCCCGTGCACGAGCTGGTGCAGCGCAACGCCGACCGCGTCCGCGCCGTCGTCTGCGGCCACGTGCACCAGGACACCCGCAACGAGCTCCACGGCGTGCCGGTGTTCACGAGCCCGTCCACGGCCTTCCAGTTCGAGCCCGGCGGCGATCTGCCCGGCCTGGACCTGATCCCCCCGGGCTTCCGGGTGCTGGAGCTGGGGGATGAGCTCAGCACGCGCGTGATCCGCGCCGAGCAGCTGCGCTTCGGGCCGGTCTACACCGGCGGGGGCTACTGAGACGAAGTGACCACCTCGGTGTCAGACACCGGAGCGGTCACCTACAGGTCGCGGGGCTGGATCCAGGCTTCGAGGGCCCAGGAACCGGCGAGGGCGTCGGCCCAGGTGGCGCCAGCTCCGACGAGCAGGGCGGCGTTGCCGGTGGTCATCGAGACCGGGCGGCCGGACAGGGCGGTCGCCGCGTGGGACCAGCCGGGGTTGTGGCCGAGCACGAGCAGGGTGCCGAGGTCGGGCCAGCCAACAGAGGCGGCGCGGAGCTGCACGAGGCCCGCGTGGTAGAGCGTCCGGTCCCACGATTCGGGCAGGTCGACGCCGACGACCGGGCGCATCAGCGACCAGGTCTCGCGGGTGCGCACGGAGTCAGAGCCCGTGACCGCGTCGGGGGTCCAGCCGCGCGACACGAGGTCGGCGGCGACCTTCGGGGCATCGGCTCGGCCGCGTCCGTTGAGGGGGCGGGCGTGATCGCTGGGGGCGCTCGTGTCCCAGGAGGACTTGGCGTGACGCATGAGGATGAGGCGGCGCTGCATCGGCGCACTCTAATGGGGAGCCGGGGTGCTTGCGCGAGCGAGCTACCGAACCGCGACCCCGACGATGGCGGGCCAGGTGATGTCGAAGAAGCCCTTCATGGGCCGCCGGTCCAGCGACGTCACCTCAAAGCCAGCCGCAGCGATGACCTCGCCGCTCTTCCGATCGAGGCAGCAGCCGCCTGCGAATCGCTTCCAGAACGGGGTCGCCATGCGCTGGAAGGCGTAGGGCACGGGGCGGTGCTCCGCGACGTGCTCCATGAAGAGCAGCCGGCCCCCGGGCTTGAGCACGCGGTGGACCTCCGCGAGCGAGGCGTCCAGGTCGGCGACGGTGCACAGGACCAGGGTCGAGACGACGACGTCGATGCTCGAATCCTCCGCCGGCAGGCGCTCGCCGGGGGCCTCGAAGACGCGGCCCGGGACGGGCGGATCCGACTCACCGAGGCGCTGGCGCAGCAACGCGACCATGCCCTCGTCGGGCTCGCAGAGCGCCAGGGACGCGAGCGAGCCGGGGTAGTGATTCAAGTTCACGCCGGTGCCCGCGCCGATCTCCAGCACGTCCCCGCCCGCCTGCGCGAGCAGCTCGTCCCGCCAGCGGCCCAGGTAGGCGCGCTCGGCGCCCTCCATGAAGCCGTCGTAGTAGCGCGAACCCCACCAGCTCATCTCGTCTCCAATCTCATTGGGCCATGATGCCCGCTTCCTCACCTGGAGTTGTTGTGTCCGCGCAGTCCGGCATTCTCGCCCCCCTTCCGAGCCTCGCCCGCTACCTCTGTTTCGACCTGCAGCAGGGGGAGGCGGCCGCAGCGCTGAAGCGCTTCGAGGGGGTGGAGCTCGGGGACGCCGTGATCGGCTTCGGGGCGGCCTTCTTGTTGGCGGCGGGGGCGCAGATCCCGGGCATGCGGCCCTTCGTGAGGCTGCCGGAGTCCCAGGTCGCGCTGCCGCACACGCCCTCGTCGCTGTGGGTCTGGCTGCGCGGCGAGGACCGCGGCGACCTGGTGCACGCGACGCGACGCTGGCAGGAGCTGGCAGGCGAGGGCTTCGTGCTCACCTCCGTCGTCGACGCCTTCGTGCACCGGGACTCGCGGGACCTGAGCGGCTACGTGGACGGCACCGAGAACCCCACGGGGGCCGATGCGGAGCGGCATGGGATCGTGGACGAGGGGGCGCTGGCGGGCTCCAGCTTCGTCGCGGTGCAGCACTGGCGGCACGACTTCGCGGCGCTGGAGGCCATGTCCCAGGAACAGCGCGACAACTCCATCGGCCGGCGGATCTCCGACAACGAGGAGCTCGAGGATGCGCCCGAGTCGGCCCACGTGAAGCGCACGGCGCAGGAGGACTTCGAGCCCGAGGCCTTCGTGGTGCGGCGCTCGATGCCCTGGGCGGATCCCAGCGGGGCCGGCCTGCACTTCGTCGCCTTTGGGCGCTCGCTGGATGCCTTCGACGCCCAACTGCGCCGCATGAGCGGGGCCGAGGACGGCATCGTCGACGCCGTGTTCCGCTTCACGCGGCCCGAGTCCGGCGCGACCTTCTGGTGCCCGCCGATGAAGGGGGCGGGGCTGGACCTGCGCGCCGCAATGTCCTGATCGGAAGGGGGTCTGTGAAGTGTCCTGCCCCCCCTACAGGTACGCCATCAACAGCCCGGGGTTCTCCAGCAGCACCTTGAGGCGGCTGACGAAGCGCGCGCCGTTGGCGCCGTCGACCACGCGGTGATCGAAGCTCGGGCTGAGGTGCATCATCGAGCGGATGACGATCTCGCCGTTCACGACCATCGGCCGCTCGACGATCTTGTTCACGCCCAGGATCGCGACCTCGGGGTAGTTGATGATCGGCGTGGCGAAGAGCCCGCCGATGTTCCCGATGGACGTGATCGTGAAGGTCGAGTCGCTCAGGTCCGCCGGGCTCGCCTTGCCCTCGCGCACGCGGCTCGTGACGGCGATGATCTCCTCGCCCAGCTCGGCGATGGTGCGGCCCGGGATGTCCGTGATCACGCTGACGAAGAGCCCCTTGGGGGTGTCCGTCGCCATGCCGCAGTTGAAGTAGCCCTTGGTGACGATCTCGTTGGTCGTGTTGTCGTAGAGCGCGTTGACCTCGGGGTGGTCCTGGAACGCGATCCAGAGCGCCTTCATGATGAAGGGCAGGTAGCTGACCTTGCTCTTGCCGGCCGCGACCAGCGACGCGTTGACCGACTTGCGCAGCGCCACCAGCTCCGTCATGTCGACCTCGTCGACGTAGCAGAAGTGGGGGATGGTCAGCGCCGAGCGCACCATCGACTCGGCGATCTTGCGGCGCAGGCCGATGACCTTCTTGCGGGTCTCGGGGCCCGAGCCGGGGGGCACCGGCGAGTGCGTGAAGCCGAGCGACGCGCCGCCCGAACTGGACGCCGTCGGGGTCTGCCGACCCTCCGAGAAGGCGACCACGTCGGCCTTCGTCACCCGACCGCTGGGGCCGGATCCGACGACCCCGGACAGGTCCACGCCCAGCTCGCGCGCGACGCGGCGGGTGGCGGGGGTGGCCAGGACCTTGCCGCCGGTCTTCGGGGCGGGCAGGGAGTAGGAGGGGGCCGCCGCGCCGTTGCTCGGGGCAACCTTCGGCGGCGCCTTCGCAGCAGGCTTCGCAGGGGCCTTGGCGACCGGAGCCTCGGCGACCGGAGCCACGGGAGCCGCCACCGGCGCCTCCACACCGTCGTCGAGCACCACGAAGACCGAGCCGACCTCGATCACGTCGCCCTCGCCGCCTTGCAGCGAGGTGACGGTGCCGGCGCGAGGGCTTGGGATCTCGACGGTGGCCTTGTCGGTCATCACCTCGACCAGGGGCTGGTCTTCAGCGACCACATCACCGACCGCGACCTTCCAGGCCACGATCTCACCTTCGACGACGCCCTCACCGATGTCGGGCAACTTGAACTGGAAAGCCATCTCAGTAATCCACAGTCGTTTCGGCCGCTTCAAAGATCTTGAAGGCGTCCGGCAGGTACTGGTTGTCGAGCGTGTAGGGGAAGGGCGTGTCGTATACGGTGACCCGGAGGATGGGTGCTTAGAGGTGCAGGAGGGCCTTCTCGCTGATGATCGC
>JAJDAI010001134.1 GCA_029261955.1 Deltaproteobacteria bacterium
GCCAGAGGATATTCACGACAGCGCGTGCCGCAAGGGTTTCTGAGGGACCGGCGCCCGGCCGCGATCCCGATCCCTCACGCGCGCAGGACACCCACCCATGGGGCGGCGCGTTCCCGCTGGATCGGGGGCCCCCCTGTGATATAGAGGCCGCCACACGCCACATCCTGGAGTTGAGATGTCCGAGGCTCGCCCTGCGCTGACCACGTTGACCGAGGAAGAGAACGACTTCCGCGAGGCCCTCGGCGGCTTCTTCAACGAGGCGGTCCGTCCGCTGGTTCATCAGATGGACCACAACCAGCAGATCGACCAGTCGCTGCTGCCGATGTTCTTCGAGATGGGGATCATGGGCATCGAGATCCCCGAGGAGTTCGGCGGCACCGGCCAGAACTTCTTCACGTCGATCATCGTCATCGAAGAGGCGGCCCGCGTGGACCCCGCGATGAGCGTGCTCATCGACGTGCAGAACACGCTCGTGGTCAACGCCATCCGCAAGTGGGGCAACGACGAGCAGAAGGCGCGGCTCTTCCCGAAGCTCGCCCGAACCACCGTCGGTGCCTACTGCCTCAGCGAGTCCAGCTCCGGCTCGGACGCCTTCGCGCTGCGCTGCAAGGCCACCCAGGACGGCGACGACTGGATCCTCAGCGGCAACAAGCTGTGGATCACCAACGGCAACGAGGCCGGCATCTTCCTCGTCTTCGCCAACACCGACTTCGACAAGGGCTACCGGGGCATCACCTGCTTCGTGGTCGAGCGAGGCGATGAGGGCTTCACGGTCGGCAAGAAGGAAGACAAGCTCGGCATCCGGGCGTCCTCCACCACCGAGCTCTTCTTCGAGAACGTCCGGGTGAAGCCCGAGAACGTCATCGGCCCCGTCGGCAAGGGCTACAAGGTCGCCATCGAGACGCTGAACGAAGGCCGCATCGGCATCGGCGCGCAGATGGTCGGGCTCGCCCAGGGCGCGCTGGACGCCACGGTCTCCTACGTGAAGGAGCGCGAGCAGTTCGGCAAGGCCATCGGCCAGTTCCAGGCCGTGCAGCACCAGATCGCGCAGATGGCGGTGGACATCGAGGCAGCCCGCCTCCTCGTCTACAACGCCGCGCGCCTGCACGACGCCGGAATGCCCTTCCTCAAGGAAGCGGCCATGGCCAAGCTCTTCTCCAGCCAGGTGGCGGAGCGGGTCGCGAGCAAGGCGGTCGAGCTGCACGGAGGCAACGGCTTCACGACGGAGTACCCCGTCGAGAAGTTCTTCCGGGACAGCAAGATCGGCGCGATCTACGAGGGCACCTCGAACATGCAGTTGAGCACCATCGCCAAGATGCTGCTGGCCTAGGAGTCTCGGATGCCCTTTCGCAGCTGGATCGTGGTTGTTGCCCTGTTGACCGCAGGCTGCGAACAGACCGCCGACGACGACACCCCCGACATCAACACGGAGGTGGCCGTCCAGGTCACACGCGCCGCGTTGATGATCGCCTCGCTGGGCACGGAGTTCGGCGTCGTGGCCGACACGCCGGACACCTCCTTCGGGCTCTGCCCGACGGTGGAAGAGGACGGCGACGACCTCATCCTCGACTACTCCGGCGGCTGCGTGCCGACGACGGGCAGCACCGGGGACGAGATCTCCGGCCTGCTGACCATGACCAGCCCGGCGACCAACAGCGTCTACTGGGCGACCACGGGCGCGGTCGGCTTCCCGAACCTGCCCGTCGCGGGCGAGTTCACGGCGGCCACGTCCCGGACCGGCGACACCGTGCGCATCGACCTGCAGGTGGATGGCCTGGCCTGGGCCGAGGACGGCCTCGACCTGGTGCTGTCGGGTGACTACACGCTGGTGCACGACCCCGAGCTGACCACCATCGACCTGAACGAAGCCGTGCTGGAGCGCGGCACGTCGGAAGCGGTGTTCCTGAGCCTGCACGACGTCACGGTCGCGGTCGGTGGCCTGGGCGCCTGCCCGCTGCCGAGCTCCGGCACCGTCGAGATGGAGCGGGGCGAGGACGTGGCCGAGGTCACGTTCAGCGAAGCCACCGCCGAGTCCGGTTCGATCGCCGTGCTGATCGGCGAGGAAGAAGCCTCGACCGCGCTGCCCTGTCTCGCCGACTGACCCGAGGGAGGGACGCCATGTCTTTGCTCCGATTTGTGCTGTTCTGTTCGCTGTTCCTGCCCACGCTGGCCCACGCCCAGCTCGGCGGACCCAACGCCTACGGCTACACCTACGACGCCGCGCCGCTTGACGCCGTCATCCCGCCCGCCAGCGTCACCGCGCTGGCCGCGTCGGACGACGGGCACATCACCCAGACCCTGCCCTGGGACTTCGAGTACTACGGCGTCACCTACACCTCGGTGGGCATCGGCTCCAACGGCGGCTTGTCCTTCGTCGCGAGTGGGCTCGGGCTGAGCAACAGCTGCCTGCCGGCCACCGGCTTCGATGTGCCCGCCATCGCCGTGTTCTGGGACGACCTGGACCCGAGCAGCGCGATCGCGATTCCCCCGCTTCTCGGCGGCCTCTACGCCTGGCATGACACGGACGGCGGCGAGGACCGCTACATCGTCAGCTGGGAGAACGTGCCGGTCTGGTCGATCTTCCCCCTGCCCATCGGCGGCACCTTCCAGGTGCACCTGTACCCCGACGGGGCCATCGAGCTGCACTACAGCTCGCTCGACTTCTTCGACGCCGCCGCGGACGACGGCGGGGGCGCGACCATCGGCATCCAGGACGTGGAGGGCTCGGCCGACCTCGATCCGCTCGAGGTCTCCTGCAACACCGCCACGGCGCTGGCGGGCACGGCCCTGCGCTTCGAGAACTGCATCGACGACGACGGCGACGGCGGCTGCACGACCACCGACTGCGACGATGGCGATCCGAGCATCTACGAGGGCGCGCCCGAGGTCTGCGCCGACGGCATCGACCAGGACTGCGACGGCAGCGACCTCGTCACGGACGTCGATGGCGACGGCTTCGACAGCGTCTACTGCGGCGGCACCGACTGCGTGGACGACGACC
>JAJDAI010001135.1 GCA_029261955.1 Deltaproteobacteria bacterium
GAGCAGGAGATCGAGGCGGCAGCCTGGGCCGAAGTCCAGCTCGCGGAGCTCGATCGGGCGTAGCGGCGGCGACCAGGAGGAGCCTGCGGCGGCACGCCCCTGTGCTATATCCCGCGCCCCCGGACTTCCCCCGGGCACGAGGGTTCCATGGCCGAGTTCGTCTACACGATGAAGGACCTCAAGAAGGTCACCCCCCGCGGCAAGACGATCGTCGAGAACGTCTGGTTGTCGTTCCTGCCGGGCGCGAAGATCGGCGTCCTGGGCATCAACGGCTCGGGCAAGTCGACCCTGCTGCGCATCATGGCGGGCATCGATCACGACTACATGGGCGAAGCCTTCGCCATGAAGAACCTCAAGATCGGCTACCTGCCCCAGGAGCCCGAGGTCGATCCGGGCAAGACCGTGCAGCAGGTCGTGGACGAGGGCGTGGCCGAGAGCCGCGCGATCATGGCCGAGTTCGAAGCCGTCTCCATGGCCTTCGGCGAGGTCTCGACGGACGACGAGATGAACGCGCTGATGGAGAAGCAGGCCAAGCTGCAGGACAAGATCGACGCGGCCGACCTCTGGGAGCTCGACCGCCACGTCGAGGTGGCGATGGACGCCCTGCGCGTGCCCCCCGCCGACGCGAAGATCGAGACCCTGTCCGGCGGTGAGAAGCGCCGCGTGGCCCTGTGCCGTCTGCTGCTCGCCAAGCCCGACATGCTCCTGCTGGACGAGCCCACCAACCACCTGGACGCCGAGAGCGTCGGCTGGCTGGAGCACTTCCTCGAGCAGTACAGCGGCACCGTCGTCTGCGTGACTCACGATCGCTACTTCCTGGACAACGTCGCCGGCTGGATCCTCGAGCTCGACCGCGGGCAGGCCATCCCCTACGAGGGCAACTACTCGGGCTGGCTGGAGCAGAAGCAGAAGCGGCTGCAGCAGGAGTCGCGCGAGTCGAAGTCCCGCCAGAAGGAGCTGCAGCGCGAGCTGGACTGGGTGCGGTCCAACCAGAAGGCGCGGCAGTCCAAGGGCAAGGCGCGGCTCAACCGCTACGACGAGCTGGTCAACAAGGACATCCGCGAGAACTACACGCACGGCACCATCTACATCCCGCCGGGCCAGCGCCTGCCGGAGGTCGTGATGCGCCTCGAGCACGTCAGCAAGGGCTTCGGCGACCGCCTGCTCATCGACGATCTGAGCTTCGAGATGCCGCGCGGCGCGGTCCTGGGCGTCATCGGGCCCAACGGCGCCGGCAAGACCACGCTCATCCGCATGATCACGGGGCGCGAGGAGCCGGACTCCGGCACCGTCACCGTGGGCGAGTCGGTGGACATCGCCTACGTCGACCAGAGCCGCGACGCGCTGAACCCCGACAAGACCGTCTGGGAGGAGATCTCCGAGGAGCGGGACATCGTTCAGCTCGGCAAGCTCGAGATCAACAGCCGCGCCTACCTCGGCTGGTTCAACTTCAAGGGCGACCAGCAGCAGCAGAAGGTCGGCCAGCTCAGCGGCGGCGAGCGCAACCGCGTGCACATGGCGAAGCTGCTCAAGGCCGGCGGCAACCTGCTGCTGCTCGACGAGCCGTCCAACGACCTCGACGTCGACACGCTGCGGTCCCTCGAAGAGGCGGTCTCGGAGTTCGGCGGCAGCTCCATCGTCATCTCCCATGATCGGTGGTTCCTGGACCGCGTCGCGACGCACATCCTGGCCTTCGAGGGCGACAGCCACGTCGAGTGGTTCGCCGGCAACTACACGGACTACGAGGCGGACAAGCGCCGCCGGCTCGGCGCGGACGCCGACCAGCCCCACCGCATCAAGTTCCGCCGGCTCGCCCATTGAGCCCGTTTCGGCCGCCGAGCTGGCTGGCCGGAGCGCACCGACAGACGGTCGGCGCGCACTTCCTCCGCTCGCGGCGCGGGATCGCCTACCGCCGGGAGCGCTGGACGTTGCCGGACGGCGACTTCCTCGACCTGGACTTCATCGAAGTCGAGGGTGCGACCTGGGCTGATCTGGGCAGCTCGGCCCCCATCGGGCTGATCATCCACGGGCTCGGCGGGGGCAGCGAGAGCGGCTACGTCTGGGAGACCGGGCGGCAGCTGGCGCGGCTCGGCGTGCGGCCGGTGGCGATGAACTGCCGGGGCTCGAGCGGCTCCCCCAACATCGGCGACCGGCTCTACCACGCGGGCGACGACGAGGACCCCGGCTTCGTGATCGAGGGTCTGCTGAAGCGCTTCCCCGACGTGCCGCTCGGTGTCGTCGGCTACTCGCTGGGCGGCAGCATGCTGCTCAACTACCTGGGCCGGCGGGGCGGTGGGGTCGACGGTCGGCTGGCGGTCGCGGCGGCCGTGTCCTCCCCCCTGGATCTGGCCGCCTGCGCGGTGCGCATCGAGCAAGGCGCCAGCAAGCTCTACTCGCGGTGGCTGCTGATGAAGCTCCGCACCCTGCTGCGCGCCAGGGGACCGCTGAGCCTCGGGGACTTCGAAGGCGCCATGAAGGCGCGCACGATCCGCGACTTCGACGAGGCGATCATCGCCCCGGTGCACGGCTTCGCGAACGCCGACGACTACTACGCCCGCAGCTCGGCGGCCCAGCAGCTGCCGTCCATCCGGGTGTCGACGCTGCTCGTGCGCTCTCTGGACGACCCCTTCCTGGACGCCCGGGACACGCACGGCGTCGAGGAGGGCGAGCACCTGAGCCTTCGCGTCGGTCCGCGCGGCGGGCACGTCGGCTTCGTGCAGGTCGGACGGGCCGGGGTCGAGTTCTGGGCGGAGTCCACGGCGGCGCGCTTCCTCGCAGAGCGCATGGTGTGAGGACGCTGCAGGACCTGCTCCGGGGCGCCGCGGACGGGCCTGCCCGTCTGGCCTGCGTGGGCGGTCCGAGCTGGTCGGCAGCGGAGCTCCTGGATCGGGCGCAGGCGGCCGCCGGTGGCGCGGTCGCCGCGGGGATCCGGCCCGGCGACCCGGTCCTGCTGCTGGTCGCGGACATCCCCGACTTCTTCACGGCCTTCTGGGGCGTCGTGTTCGCCGGCGCGACCCCGGTGCCGCTCGCAGGTCCCCGGGCCGCGTCGGTGGAGGAACTGGGGCGGGTCCAGCGGGTGATCGAGCAGCTGGGCGGGCCCATCGTGGTGGACCGTGGGGTCACGCTGCCGGGGCTGGACCTGATCGACGTGGCGGCGCTGTTGGATGGGGAGCCCACCCGCAGCGAGCCGGCCGGCCCGGCGCTCATCCAGTACTCCTCGGGCTCCACCCGCGCGCCCCGGGGCGTGGTGCTCGAACACGCGATGCTGCTGGCCAACATCGAGCAGCTCGCCGCGCGGGTCCCGCTGTCCTCCGACGACGTGATGCTCACGTGGATGCCCCACTTCCACGACATGGGGCTGATCGGCTGCCACCTGCTGGCGCTGCGCCTCGGTCTCACCGAGCACCGCATGGGGGCGGCGGAGGCCATCGCCGACCCGCTGCACTGGATCCGCACGGCCGAGCGCATCGGCGCGACCGCGCTCTCGTCGACGAACCTCGCGCTCGCCCGCCTCAACCAGCGGCTGCCCGCCGGGGTGGATCTGGGCACTGTGCGCCTGCTGGCCACGGGCGCGGAGCCGCTGTCCCCCTCCGTCCTGCGTGAGTTCAGCCGGCTGAGCGGCGTGCCCGAGTCGGTGCACTACCCGATGTACGGGCTGGCCGAGGCCTGCGTCGGCGTGGCGGCCCCTCGGTCGACGGGGCTGCAAACGCGGGAGCTGGCGGGGCGCGAGCTCGTGCTGATCGGCGAACCGCTGGACGGGGTCGAGCTTCGGATCGTGGATCCCGAGGACGGGCTCGGGCTGCTCGAGCTGCGCGGGCCCAACGTCTTCGCGCGCTACTTCGGGGAGGAGGTGTCCGTCACGGACTGGCTCCAGACCGGGGACGTCGCAGGGCTGGTGGACGGGGAGCTCGTCGTCGTCGGGCGGCAGGCGAACGTCGTCTGCGTCGGCGGCCGCAACCTGCACGCGCACGACGTCGAAGCCGTGGCCGAGGAGGTCCCCGGCGTGCGGGCCGGCGGCGCCGTGGCGATCGCCGACCGCGGGCAGACCGAGGGCCTCGCCATCGGGGTCAGGACACTCCCCGATCGGGACTGCGCGCCGGTCCTGTGGGCCGTTCGGGAGGCCGTGAGCGCTGCCTTCGGCGTCGAGCCCTCCCAGGTGTTTCCCCTGGCCAGGATCCCCCGGACCACCAGCGGCAAGAAGCAGCGCGCGGCGCTGCGGGCCCAGTTGGAGGCGGGGGACTTCGACGAGTCTGTCGGGAACACCCTGGCGGCGGTGCAGCAGGAGCTGGAGCGGGTGCTGGGGCGGGAGGTCTCGGCAGAGGCCCTGGACGGGGACCTGCGGGAGCTGGGTGCGACTTCGCTGCAGGCGGTCGACCTGCTGGCGCGGCTGTCGGAGCGGCTGGGCGCGGAGCCCGACCACCGGCGCCTGGTGCGCGCGCCCTCGCTGCGGGCGCTGGCGCGGGGGCTGGAGCGCGAGCCTCCGGTGCGGCGGCGGGTGGGGGGCATCGCAGGGCACGAGGCGCTCGCCATCGCGGCGGCGACCTGCCGCGTTCCAGGGGCGGACTCTGCGAGCGAGCTGTGGCGGATCGCGTCCGAGGGGGCCGTCCAGATCCGACCGAGCGATCGCTGGGACTCGGCGCGCGTGGGGGGCTTCGTCTCGGGGGTGGACCGCTTCGACGCCGGGCGCTTCGGGATCTCAGCGGACGAGGCGTCGGCCATGGACCCCCAGCAGCGGCTCGTGCTCACGCTGGCGGCGGACGCCATCGAGCAGGC
>JAJDAI010001136.1 GCA_029261955.1 Deltaproteobacteria bacterium
CGCCTGACAGCCCAGGCGGTCTGGGACGTGCAGAACGCACCTCGAGGCACCATGATGCGCCGCCCATGGACCCTGACTACGAGCCCCCCGCAGAGGATCGCGCGCGCGTCGCGCTGCCCACGGCCCTGATCCTGGGCCTGCTGCTGCTGTTCGTCGCCCCGGCGATCTTCAAGTTCGTGTTCACGCCCTTCCGCGCGCACACGCTCGAGCGCATGGTCCTGCAGTCCGCCAGCAACATGAAGAAGGTGGAGAAGGCGCTCATCGCCCACCACGAGGAGCTCGGCCGCTACCCGCGCGACACCGAAGGCCTGCGCGCCTTGCGCCGCGGTGCCGAGGATCCCGAGAGCCCCTGGTTCCAGCGCATCGATCGGAAGCTGCTCTTCGACGCCTGGGGGCAGCCCATCCAGTACGCCGCCCCCGGCCACGACGGCATCCACCCCTTCGATCTCTTCTCCTTCGGCGCCGACGCCAACAAGGGCGGCGAGGGCTACGACCGGGACATCTACACCTGGGAGTGGCCCACGCGGGGCGAGATCCCGGGCATGAAAACCGCGGCGGGGGGTTCTTCGGAGACACCTGCCCCGGAGCCCGAGTGAAGTCCATCCAGAGCTTCGTCGAAGCCGCCTACGCGGCTGGCGCCAGCGACCTGCACCTCGAACCGGGCCTGCCCCCTGCCCTGCGCATCGACGGACGGCTCCGGATCGAGGGGGAGCCGCTGCCCGCCGCCGCCCTCAAGGCCGCCGTGCAGCAGCTCACCGGCAGCCAGGACTGGTCCCAGTTCCTGGAGCAGCGCTCGCTCGACCTCTCCCGCTCCATCTCCGGGGTGCGCTGCCGCATCAACGTGCTCCAGAGCCGCCGCGGCGTCGGCCTGGCCGTGCGCCTGCTGAGCGCCTTCGTGGCGACCGTCGACTCCCTGAACCTGCACCCCTCGCTCGAGGAGCTCACCCGACTCCAGCACGGCCTCGTCGTGGTCTCGGGGCCGACGGGCTCGGGCAAGTCCTCGACCATCGCGGCCATGGTCCAGGAGATCAACAACCGCGAAGCGCGCCACATCATCACCCTGGAGCAGCCGGTCGAGCACTGGCTGAGGCCGCGCAAGGCCTTCATCCGCCAGCGCGAGGTGGGCCGGGACACGCCCAGCTTCGAGCAGGGCCTGCTGGACTCGCTCCGCGAGGACCCCGACGTGCTCGTGGTCGGCGAGATGCGCCGCCCCGAGACCATGCGCCTCACCCTCGACGCGGCCGAGACGGGCCACCTCGTCTTCACGACGGTGCACAGCAGCAGCACGTCGGAGGCCATCTCGCGGATCGTGTCGGCCTTCCCGGCGGAAGCCCGCGCCAGCGTGCGCGCGCAGCTCGCCGACTGCCTGGTCGCGGTGGTCTCCCAGAACCTGGTCTACCGCGACGACCTCCAGATCCGGGTGCCCGAGCTGGAGATCCTGCGCCTCAACTCCGCGGCGCGCGCCTGCGTGCGGCAGGACAACCTGCACCACCTCGCCACGGTGCTCGAGACGGGCGCGAACGATGGCTGCTGGACCCTGGAGCGCTACCGGCGCTGGCTGAGCTCCCGCGAGCGCTTCTACGTTCCGCCGCGCCGAGCCCCCGGCCCCGCCAAGGACGGCCCCGATCCCGCGGTCGAACTGCCCCCGCTGCGCCCCGCCTCCGTCCCCGCCCGGCCGGCGCCCGCCGCGAGCACCGCGCCGCCAGCGCAGGACGGGGTCTTCGTGCTGGAGGACGCCGGGGATCCCAGCTCCATCCTGTCCGAGCTGCTGGGCGGCTGATCCCGGGCCCCCGAGGGCCGCCGAGTCGTGCACAATGCGCCGATGCCGCGAGTGCAGGCCAACGGGATCGAGCTGGAGTACGAGGAGTTCGGCGACGCCGACGCGCCCGTCTTCCTCCTGATCATGGGACTCGCGAACCAGCTGGTCGGCTGGCCCGAGGACTTCTGCCAGCAGCTGGCCGCCACGGGGCGGCGCGTCATCCGATTCGACAACCGCGACGTCGGCCTCAGCTCGCGCATGGACCACTTCGGCCTGCCCCGGGTCTGGCCGATGTTCCCCCGCTACGCCATGGGCCTGCCCGTGCGGCCGCCCTACAGCCTGTCCGACATGGCGGCCGACGCCGCCGGCCTGCTGGACGCGCTGGGCATCGAGCAGGCGGACGTCGCGGGCGCGTCCATGGGCGGGATGATCACGCAGCTCCTCGCGATCGAGCACCCCCACAAGGTGCGCAGCTTCACGTCCATCTTCAGCACCACCGGCAGCCGCCGCCTGCCCTGGCCGCGCCCCTTCGCCCTGCGCGCCATCCTGCGCACGCCGCCCACCGAGCGCGACGCCCGGATCGAGTTCGGCGTGAACCTCTACCGCACCCTGCACGGCACCGGCGGCCTGCCCTACGAGCCCGACCTCATCCGCGAGCGCATCAGCCGCTCCTGGGAGCGGAACCGCGACTCCACCGGCTCCGTGCGCCAGTTCACCGCCGTGCTCGGCGCCACGG
Source organism: Deltaproteobacteria bacterium (assembly GCA_029261955.1). Lineage (GTDB taxonomy): Bacteria > Myxococcota_A > UBA796 > UBA9615 > UBA9615 > CALCXL01. The sequence continues at coordinate 2,496 of JAJDAI010001136.1, forward strand.
ACCGGACGGAGGCGCTGGGCCAGGTCCAGATCCCCGCCGCCGTCGTGCACGGCAACAACGACCCGCTGGTCAACATCGGGCACGGGCGCGCCACCGCAGCGGCCCTGCCCAACGCCAAGCTGACGGTGATCGACGGCCTGGGTCACGGCCTGCCGCGCGCGGCCTGGGACGCCATCCAGGGCGCGATGCTCGAGGCTGCCGATCGTGCGTAGAGCCCTGGTCCTGCTGGTCCTCGCCGGCTGCCTCCCCGAGGCGCCCCCGCCCATCGTCTACGACGCCGCGGGCGAAGCGCCGGACATCCGCCTCGACGCC
>JAJDAI010001137.1 GCA_029261955.1 Deltaproteobacteria bacterium
TCGTGGCAGATCTGCGACTTCACGTCGATGAAGCGGGACACGAGGTCCTCGTCGTGCTTCACCGGCTTGTTGAAGAAGAGGTAGGGCAGGTAGTACAGCTCGCCCGCGACGCAGGTGGGCTGGATGCAGAGGTGTCGGTCCATGACCTGCACGCCCATCTTCAGATCCAGCTCCTTGATGATCTCGCGGGACTCGGCGCGGTGCACGTCGTAGACGGGCGTGCCGAAGTGCACGGTGTGGTCGTCGTAGAAGTGTGTGATCAGGGACAGCGAGAGCAGGCTCTGCTCGACCATCTCGTCGGTGTCGCTGTTGGACCCGTCGGTCATGTGCACCAGGCCGTGCTCCAGGCAGTACTGGGCCGAGCGCATGTGCATCGCCATCTTGCAGCCCATGAACCAGATAAATCCGGAGCGGTACTCGCGGTAGTCCTTGAGCACGTTGTTGACGAGGATCTCGTCGAACGCGTCCTTGATGGAGATCAGCGACCACACGAACTTGTCGCCCAGGCGGCGGTTCAGCTCGCGGACCCGCTCCTCGGTGCGGTGGTGGTAGTAGTGCCCGTAGCCGTTCCGGTAGGTGATCAGGTGCACCTTGTCGTAGCGCTCGGCGAGCATCACGGCCGTCGCCGTGGAGTCGAGCCCGCCCGAGAACATCAGGGCGATCTCGGTGTCCTTGATCTCCGGGAAGCCGTCCCGGGCGAGGTCCGGTCGGGAGATGCCCACGCGGCCGAGCACGTCCGAACCCGGGGCCTCCGGCTGGAGGCGCGGGCCGAGGAAGTCGGTGAGGATCGGGAGACGGGATCGACGCATGGCTCGGATGCCATCCTGACACCCAGCCCGTTGAGGGGCAATCGATACCGGGGTGGTACGCTCGCGCGCGTGGACGCTGCCCTCCGCCCGACTGAGCCCCGATTGGATCCCGAGCGCCTGCGTGCGTTCCTGGGATCGCGGGCGATGCTGGCTGCCGACGGGCGGGTGCTCTCCTGGCTCAACCCGAGCCACCCCGGCTACGCCTACGACGAGGCGACGGCGCTGCTGGCGCGCACGATGCGATCGCTGGGGCAGCCCTCGGCCGAACTCGAGGACCTGCTCCGCCGCCTGCTGAACCAGCGCTGGCTGGGCCGCGACGGCATCCGCTACGTCTTCGACACCGGGCTCGCCCTGCCCTTCGCCGAGCGGCCGACGGTGCTCGCGGCGGAGCTGGCGGCGCTGTTGGAGACGGGGGCGGTCTGCGAGCCGGCACCCGATCCGCGGCGCTGGTCGCAGGGGCTCGGCCCGCACCTCCTGAAGATCGCGCCCGAGCTGGCCCGCGCGGGTCAGACCGAGGCCGCCGCGCGGCTCGTCGAGCGCGTCGTGCGCACCTGCTGGACGGGATCGAGCTTCGCCGTGCGCCCCGGCGGCCCGACCTACCTGCACTGCCACTGCTACGCGCTGGAGGGCCTGCTCGGCCTCGGTGTGCGCTCGGACCTCGTGGAGGCCGGCGTCGCCTGGCTCGCGCGGCAGCAGCGCGCGGACGGCTCCCTGCCCGCCTGGTTCGGTGGCGGCGAGCTGCGCTGGCCGGCGGACGCGGTGGCGCAGTCGGTCCGACTCTGGTCGGTCGTGGATCGCGAGGCCTACCGGCTGCCCATCCGCCGCGCCCTCGGCCTGCTGGCTCGACGTCAGGGGCTCGACGGCGGCATCTCCTACGGCTCGGATCGGGCCGATCGCAACGCCTGGACCTCGATGTTCGCGCTCCAGGCCGTGCGGTGGGCCGGGCAGCCGCCGACCCGGTCCGCGCTGCGCTGGCTCGTCTGATCGCAGCCCCCCAGGGAGTCCCGATGCGCCTGATCCTCGCTCTGCTGCTGCTGGCGGCCCCGGCCTCGGCGAACCCACTCCAGAAAATGGACCAGCAGCTGGAGCAGCTCCGGCAGACGCGGTTCTCCACCGACGTCCGCCTGCTCCAGGGCGAGCTGGGCGAGGCCCAGGAGCACCTGTCGGCGATGCTCGAGCTGAGTCGGGCGAACCCCTCGTCGCGGGCCTTCATCCGGCTGGCCGAAGGCTACGGCCAGTCCGCCCGCGCCCTGATCGAGGTGCCCTGCCCGGGGGCGCTGAACGAGGCCCAGTGCGCGCTCTACCGCGCCTCGCTCGCGGAGCGCGCGCAGCCCCTGCTGGACGCGGGTGCGCAGCTGGCCGGCAACGCGGAGGAGGGCGCGAAGGCCCCCCGGGAGCGACGCCGCGTCGACCAGGTCCAGGGGCTGCTCCAGACCCTGCGGAAGACGAGCGCCCAGCTGGTGGCCGCGCACAGCCCCAGCCCCAAGCCCACCGTCGAGCCGCCCAGCCCCACCGGCCCGCCCGCGCCGCTCGCTGTGCCGAAGGCTCCGGGCCCCGACGCCCGCTTCGTGCGGATCTGGGCGGACGCCATCTGGCGCGACGGCCGCGTGGGACCGCAGTCCTTCCAGGCCCTGGACTGGTCGGACAGCGCGCGCGCCGAGCACTTCGCCGAGGGCTACGTCGCGCTGCTCATCGAAGACCACGACGGCCTCTTGGAGGTCGAGGTGGGGCACGACCTGTGGAACACCGGGGCGCACTGCCGGGCGGAGGGCGTGGGCCCCTACGCGTACGTGCTGCGCTTCTTCGTGGACCGACAGGACGCGATGCCCGTGCTGGGCGCCCCCTTCGAGCGGGGCTTCGACGACGGCACCGCCGTGCGGCTGAACCCCGGCGTCCCGGTCCTGGCGAGCTCCGTCTTGGCGGGCGGCATGGTGCTCCAGGTGCCCGTGCCCGAGGCGAGCATCAGCGACTCCTACGTCGCGGTGCCACGCGGCGAGATGAACAACGGGCTCGGCTTCATCCCCAAGGAGTCCCCCATCACCCTGGGCGGCCGCCCCGTCGCGCTCTACCCCGACGACTCCGGGGTGCTGCACTCACCCTGGTTCCACTCCGCGGACGGGCCGCTGCTGAGCAACCGCTCGGCCTGCGGTGAGGTCACGGTGTCCTCGCCTGCCGAGCCGCGGCTGCCACGCGGGGACGGCAACCTGCTGGGCGCCTTGATGGGCTCGATGTCCCGCCTCGTCGCCCAGGCGGGCACCGCGATCTACTGGCCCGATGGCCGCCGGGCGGGCGTGTTGCGGATGGCGCAGGGCTGGGCCCCCGAGGAGCTGAGCGCCGGGCCGCTGCGCTGCGTGAACGAGCGCTTCGGCGGGGAGCTGGCCCGCGGATCCGGGGGCGGCCAGGCGATGCGGCTCTGCTTCGACGAGCGGGACCTGAGCGAGGAGGGCGCGCAGCCGAACCCCTTCGAGGACCTGTTGAAGACCCCCTGACTACAGGGGCGTCACGCCGGCGTAGCGCACCCCGCTCAGGGCGGCGATGTCGCGCTTCCAGGCGGTGAGATCGCCCGGGTGGAAGTCGCCGAGGCGGCGGTGGCCACAGGCCCGAGCCAGCACCTGCATGAGCTCGACCGTGGACTCCAGGTAGCGCTGGAGCCGCTTCGCCGACTTCGCGATCTCGAAGCGGGCGCGCAGCGCGTCCTTCTGCGTGGCGATGCCGACGGGGCAGTTG
>JAJDAI010001138.1 GCA_029261955.1 Deltaproteobacteria bacterium
CCTGGGCTACGCCCGGGAGGCGACCGAGGCGGAGCTGTGGTGGCTCAGCCGCGAGCTCTGGGACCTCTACGCCCGCGAAGGCGGCGAGGAGCAGCCCTCCCCGACGATCGCCGGCCAGCTGGCCGCCGTGCCGGGCCGTCCCCTGGGCGAGCAGTTCGCCGGTCGCCCCGACTGGGAGCGCCGCTTCGAGGCCCTGGCCGCCCTCAAGCCGAGCAAGTCCCGCGCCGGCGAGCGCGCGATGTGGGTGCTCGAGCGCACCATCTCCGGGGTCGACCTGTCGTTGATGGTGCAGAAGAAGAGCCAGACCGGCTGGTCCACGGGGATCCCGGTGGATCTCAAGCGGCTGAGGAACCCCCTCCGCCTGGGCTGGCTCTCCGAGCAGGGCCTCGCCGTGGCCGCCTGCCTGCGCGAGCAGCGCACCGGCTGGGGGCAGGACGCCGAGATCGAGTACGTGCTGAAGCAGCCCGAGGCGCTGGCGGCCCTGGTCGGCCACCCGAACCTCATCGACGGCGGCGGCAACCCGCTGACGCTGCGCCGGGCGACCCCGCACGTCGACGTGGACGAGCGCGACGACGACATCGTGCTGTCGCTCCAGCCCCCTCCCCCCCGCGGCGGCCACGCCCTGCTCGACATCGGGCCGGGCGAGGTGGCCCTGCTGGACTACGGCAAGCACGACCCGGACCTCGTGAAGATCCTGGAGACCCCGCTCGCCATCCCCACCACGGAGCGCAAGCGCGTGACCGAGGTGCTCGAGACGCTGTCCGCGCTCGTGCTCATCAACTCGGAGCTGGTCCCCGGCAGCGGCTCGAAGACCCCCACCGACTCCCGCCCCGTGCTTCAGCTCCGGCGGATCGGGGACATGCTGACGGTCCGCGCCCGCGTCCGGCCCCTCGGCCCCCAGGGACCCGTGCTGGTCTCCGGCGAGGGCGCCCTCACGGTCTTCGGCACCATCGACGACGTCGCGACCCAGACGAGGCGTGACATCCGGGAGGAGATCGCGGGGCTGCACGCCTTGATCGCTTCCAACCCCCGCCTCGACGGGCTCCAGGACGGCGACCTCACGATCGAGGCCCTGGAGGACAGCCTCGAGCTGGTCCTCTCGCTGATGGATCTGCAGGCCGATGGCCGGCTGGAGTGGGAGCGCGGCAAGGGCATGACCGTGGTGCAGGGAGGCACGCCGCAGATCGCGGTGACCGCCGCGAAGGGCTGGTTCTCGGCCACCGGCACCGTGGTCACGGACGACGACGAGATCGCCGAGCTCGCCGAGCTGCTCGCCGGCACGCCGGTCGGCCGCTTCGTCGCGCTGCCCGACGGGCGCTTCGTCGCGCTGACCGAAGCCCTGGTCCGCGGGCTGGAGACGCTGCGCCGCTTCGGCGAGGTGCGGGCGAAGGGGATCCACTTCCACCCCATGGCCCTGCCGATGCTCAGCCCGATGCTGGACGAGGCCACGGGCCGCCGCACACCGGGCCTGAAGCAGCTCCAGGACCGCATGGCGGCCTCGAAGAACAGCGTCCCGGAGATCCCCGCGAACCTCCAGGCGGAGCTTCGTGACTACCAGGCCGACGGCTTCCGCTGGCTCGCCCAGCTCGCCTCCTGGGGCGCGGGCGCCTGCCTCGCCGACGACATGGGCCTCGGCAAGACCGTGCAGGCGCTGGCCCTGCTTCTGCACCGCGCCCACGAGGGCCCCGCGCTCGTCGTGGCGCCGACCTCGGTCGCCTTCAACTGGATCGACGAGGCCCAGCGCTTCGCCCCCAGCCTGAAGGTGCACCGCTTCGGGCCGGGCGACCGGGCTGCGACCATCGCAAAGCTGGGCCCCGGCGACCTGCTCGTCTCCAGCTACGGCCTGCTCCAGCGCGAGGGCGAGGTGCTCGCCAGCCGCCGCTGGTCGACCGTCGTGCTCGACGAAGCCCAGGCGATCAAGAACGCCACCACCCTGCGCGCCCGCGCGGCCTTCGGGTTGGAGGCCGACTTCCGGCTCGCCACCACCGGCACGCCCGTGGAGAACCGCCTCGACGAGCTCTGGAGCCTCTTCCGCTTCCTGCTGCCCAACTTCCTGGGGACCAAGAAGCGCTTCGGCGAGCGATTCGGGGACGGCGCCGGCATCGCCGAGCTGAGCAAGCTCATCCGGCCCTTCATGCTGCGCCGGCTCAAGAGCGAGGTGCTCGACACCCTGCCGCCGCGCACCGACGTCGTCTGGCACGTCGAGCCCGGAGAGGAAGAGGCGAAGATCTACGAGGCCCTGCGGCAGGCAGCAGCCAAGGAGCTCGAGGGTGCCGCGGACTCGCCCCAGCAGCGCATGCAGGTCCTGGCCTGGATCACGAAGCTGCGGCTGGCCTGTTGCGACCCCCGACTGGTGCACGAAGGCGCCGGCCCCGGCGCGAAGCGGGCCGAGCTCCAGCGTCTGGTCACCGAGCTGCGCGATGGCGGGCACAAGGCGCTGATCTTCAGCCAGTTCGTCAAGCACCTGTCCCTGGTGCGGGAGTGGCTCGACGAGGCCGGAATCCCCTACCAGTACCTGGACGGCGGCACCCCCGCCCTGGAGCGCCGCAAGCGCGTCAAGGCCTTCCAGAACGGCGAAGGCGACGTCTTCCTCATCAGCCTCAAGGCCGGCGGCACCGGGCTGAACCTCACCGAGGCCGACTACGTCATCCACCTGGACCCCTGGTGGAACCCCGCCGTCGAGGACCAGGCTTCGGACCGCGCCCACCGCATCGGCCAGACGAAGCCGGTCACGGTCTACCGCCTGGTCTCCCAGGGCACGATCGAGGACCGCATCCTGGAGCTGCACGACAGCAAGCGAGCGATGGCCAACGAGCTGCTCGCGGGCACCGACGTGGCGCCGACGCTCGACGTCAACGACCTGATGGAGCTGATCACCACACCCTGAGCAGGTGACTCAGGTCTGCTGGATCGGCCAGGCCAAGGGGTTGCTGGGCTCGTAGCCCAGGACCTCGCGGGCCCGGAGGCCGCCGAGGATCGCGGTGGAGTGGAAGCGCTCCACGTTCAGGTGGTAGCGGAAGGACGCGTTGCTGCCGCCCCCCCGCAGCCGGTAGGCCGGCCCCAACATCCAGCCGGGCATGGCGTACTGCTGCTTGCCCGACAGGCGGATCGCGCGGGTCAGGGGCAGCGTGTCCTTGCCCGGGATGTTCACCACGCCGCGCGCCTTGCTCTTGAGCGCCAGCAGGTGCGCCTGCACCGCGTCGTCCAGGCTCAGCAGGTTGACCATGGGATCGAAGCCGACCGGCCGCACGCAGAAGCGGCGGTGCAGGTAGTCCCAGAGCTGCGAGCCCATGTCCGCCGCGTAGATCTCGGCGCAGCGCAGCACGAGGATGCGCAGCGACGACAGACCCAGGCGCCCGCAGGCCGTCACGTCGGCCTCGACCCGATCCCGCAGGATCTGCGGCGCGCGGGTGCCCAACTCGAGCGGCGCGTCCTCCCAGAGGATGTCCGCGAGGTGGGGCCTCACGCGGTAGACGTCGGCGTAGGAGCGCAGGATGAAGTGGCGCACGGTCGGGTGCTGCTCGGCCAGGCGCAGCATCAGCCGCGTCGACTCGACGTTGAGCCGGTGGAGCTTGTGGCCACGGTCCGCCGGGTTCCGGTGGTGGGCCCCGTGCACGATGGCCTCGATGCGGTGCTCACGCACGGGGCCGAAGAGCAGCCGCCGGATGGTGCGCGAGCGCGTGAGGTCGGCGCGGATCCAGCTGAGCCGATCGTTCAGCGGCAGGTCGGGGTGCTCGTCGGCCCCCAGCGCGAGCACGTGGCCGAAGTCGTCGTCGTCCAGCAGGCCCTGGACCAGCGCGCGCCCGAAGGGAGTCGTGGCCCCGGTGACGAGCACGCCCTTCATCGGAACACGCCCTTCCGCAGGGCCAGCCCCTTGCTGATCAGCCCCTTGACCGCCTCCTCGACCTGCGCGGCGGCCTCCTGGAGCACGTCGGGGTCGGTCGCCTGCTTGGGTTTGTACTGCTCGTGCAGGGGGATCGGCGCGCCGTAGTGGATGTGGTACCGCACCGGCAGCGGGAGCGGCGGCACGCAGATCGGCAGGTAGGGGGAACCGAAGACCTTGATGCCGTCGATGCGACCGAGCTGCGGCATCTGCTCCTCGGCGCCGATCACCGCGATGGGCACCACCGGCACGCCGTGCCGAATGGCCAGCTCCGCGTGCCCCTCACGCCAACGAGCGAGCTGGTAGCGCTTCGAGAAGGGCTTGCCGATGCCGGGCACGCCCTCGGGAAAGACCAGGACCAGGTCCCCGCCCGTCAGCGTCTCGTGGAAGTTGGCGCGGCTGCCCCCGACGGCGCCGGCGCGCGTGAAGAGGACGTTGAGCACCGGCAGCAGATTCACGAAGTGGTCCACCACGACCCGAGGCACCCGAGGCGGGTCGCTCTTGCGCACGATGTCCGTCCAGATCATCAGCGCGTCCAGCGGCAGGGCGCCGCTGTGGTTGGACGCCAGCACCGCCGCGCCCTCGGCCGGCAGGTGGTGGATGCCGCTCGACTCCACCCGGAACCAGCGCTCGTAGAGGAAGCGCGTGACGATCAGCGCGCCGGCGACCCACTCGCGGTTCATGCCGAAGGAGTCGTAGCCGTGGCCCTCGTCGGGCAGGTCGAGGGCATCCACCCGGGCGCGCAGCTCCCTCGACAGCACGCTCTTGCGCAAGAGCGTGCCGGCGAGGGGATGCAGATCCATACCGTGAGCCTGCCGGACTCACGGTCCGAACGCAGCGATCGATGTCAGGCTCGCGGGCCCGGGGACGCTGGCTCAGAGGGTCCAGCGGTCCCCGAGAAAGCTCACCTGGACGGGGCGGTCGCCCTGCGGCACCTCGAAGGTCACGGTCAGCACGCAGCGCACCTGGATCGACCCCGGTGGCGGCTCCTTCGCGCCCGCCGACCGGTCCTCGCGCTGCGTCGAGAGCGTGGCCTCGAAGGGGACGGGCTCGCCGTTCTCATCGAGGACCGACAGCTCGGCCGCGGGGTCCGTGTAGTTGAGCGAGTAGCCCTCGAAGACGAGGGTGTTCCCGGTGCGGGTGGGGGCGGCGGCCGTGTGGGGCGGCATCATCGCGGGGGGCTCCTCCTGCGCGAGTCTACTCACCTCGGGCGGGGCGCCGCCGAGCACGGCCCGCTGCCCACGCCCCCTCCTGACCGCCAACAGTCCCCCGCAGCCCAACCCGTGGAACAATGCGCGCCGGTGCGCTTCCTCGTCCTCCTGCTGTCCTTCGCCCTCGCCTCGCCCGCGCTCGCCGACGGCCGGTCGGAGCGGGCGGCCCTCGACGCGGCCGAGGTGCACCAGCGCTACTGCGCCGACACCTACAACAAGGACATCGGCGAGGCGGGCAGCAGCATCGCCGCCGTGAGCGAGATCTGGGGCTCGATGTCCGGTCTGCCGGAGTCCACCGGGGACACCGGCCTGCTGTACTGGCGCGGCCTGCTCGCGGAGTGCCTGAGCCGCGACGAGCACGCCATCGACGACCTCGCGGCCTTCGTCCGGCTGCACGCGGACGACCCCACCTGGGCCCAGCCCGTCCGGGACGCCGAGCGCCGGCTGTCCCGCTTGCGGGGCGGCAAGTCCGGCCCGGCCAGCTCGGCCCCCGAGCCCTCGCGCGTCGTCGCGCTCATCGCGGGCGCGGCGGCCGGGGTCGGCGCGGGTGTCTTCGGCGGGCTGGCCGGCTTCCGGGGCTCGACCGCCACCGAACTCAACAACACCTACCACTCCGGCACGCTGAGCACCGACCAGTTCGCGCAGGTGGATCTGCTGGGCGCGGACGCGACGCGAGACGCCAACGCCTTCGCGGCGGGAGCCGCTGCCGCGGGGGTCGCCTCCCTCGCGACGCTGATCTCCGCCGCCGTCGTGCCCAAGGCCAGCCGCGCCCCCGAGCGGCGCCCCAGCTTCAGCGCCCTCCCCCTGCCCGGCGGGCTCTTCTTCGGTGTGAGCGCGCCATGGTGAAGGGGCTCCCCCTGCTGCTGCTCCTGTCGGCCTGCAGCTGGTCCATCGACCCGGCGACCATCCCCTGCGACTCCGACGGAGCCTGCCCGCCCAACTGGCACTGCGACGTGGACGCGGGGCGCTGTGCCCTCGGGCCCGGGGACGACGACGACAGCGGCGACGACGACGACGACGACACGCCCGACGACGACGACGTCACACCCGACGACGACGACACACCCCCCGACGACGACGACGACACCCCACAGGACGACGACGACAGCGACGCCGCCCTCGCGGTCACCGGCGAGCGCTACTGCATGGACTGGTCGACCGGGAGCATCGCCAACAACCCGCTGGGCCTGCTCGACACCAACATCCTCGGCCGACCCCTGCTCATCCACTTCGAGTCGGTGAGCGAAGCCAACCTCGACGTCCAGACGATGGCCGGCGGCACCGCCTGCACCCCGCACATCTTCGCGAGCCCGGCCGACTTCCAGTTCTTCGAGCGCTCCTGGAGCTTCACGCCGGGCAGCGGGCACTTCTCGGCCGGCCCCATCAGCCAGCTCACCCTCGCGACCATCGGCGGCCCCGGACCGCTCTACGACGCGACGCTCACGGGCACCTACAACGAGGCCACGGACACCTTCGTCGACGGCACGCTGGACGGGGAGCTCTACATCACGCCGGCCCTCGACCAGTTCCAGATCGAGTGCTCCGCCGCGCCGGACTGCCACCCCTGCCCCGGCCTCTTCGACGAGGGCGACTGCATCACGCTCGGCGTCACGGACCTCGTCTGGACTCACAGCGGCAGCGGCAGCTTCTGAGCGCCTGCGGCATGATCGCCGCGGTGCCGCGATCCTACGATTCCTGGCGCTCGCTCCTGAAGGACGAGCGGCTCCCCGCGGCGCTCGTCGATCTGGACGCCGTGGACCGCAACCTGGCGCGGCTGCTGGCGCGGCTGGCCGACGGCCCCACCCTGCGGATCGCGAGCAAGTCGCTGCGGGTCCCGGGGATCCTCGACCGGCTCCTGGAGTCCGACCTCGTCGCGGGGGTGATGACCTACGCCGCAGACGAGCTGCTCCTGCTGGCCGACCGGGGGCTCACCGACCTGCTGGCCGGCTACCCCGTCGCGCGACCGGCCGAGGCGACGGTCTTCGCCGAGCTCGCGGCCCGGCCCGGCGTGCGAGCCATCGCGATGGTCGACTGCCCCGAGCACGTCGCGCTGCTGGACCAGGCTGCCGATCCACACCACCCCATCCCCCTCTGCCTGGACGTCGACGTCTCCCTTCAGGTCGCCGGCCAGCACCTCGGCGTGCGGCGCTCCCCGATCCGGGACGTGCCCACCGCGCTCGCAGTGGCCCGCGCGGTCGAGGCCAGCGAGGGGGTCGAGCTGGTCGCCGTGATGGCCTACGAAGCCCAGGTAGCCGGCCTGCCCGATCGGGTCCCGGGGCAGGCCCTGCTGGCCCCCGCGCGCCGCTGGATCAAGGCGAAGAGCTGCGCCC
>JAJDAI010001139.1 GCA_029261955.1 Deltaproteobacteria bacterium
GCCGATGCGCGTGCTCAGGTCGCGCTCCGGCTCGGGGTCGTAGTGCCAGTTGCTGTTCGTGCGCCAGAGCTGGCCGTTCGAGATGGAGACGAGCGCCAGCATCCCCGTGATCCACTCGTCCGTGTCGTAGCCGAAGACCCCGAGGGTGTGCGTGCCCGCGTCGAGCCAGACGTGCCAGGTCTCCGCCGACTCCCAGCTGTTGCTGCCGCCGATGATGTTGTCCTCGTCGTCGATGCACAGGTCGTAGGCGTCATCGACGGTGATGACGATCTCCACGTCCCACTCGACCCGCCCGTCGCAGTCGTAGTCCTTGCCGTCGACCAGCGCGCCGGGGTGGATCAGGGCGTTGCTGTCGTCGCAGTCGCCCGGGATGTGCGTGTAGCCATCCACCCGCTCGCAGCTGGGGAAGAAGTTGTCGTCCGCGCCGTAGCCGTCCTCATCCGCGTCGCGGTACCAGTTGCGCTCGACCTCCTCCTCGTCGATCTGCTCGTCGCAGTCGTTGTCGACCTCGTCGCAGAGCTCGGGGGCGCCCGGGTAGACGAGCGGGTCCGCGTCGTCGCAGTCCAGCTCCTCGTTCCAGCCGTCCAGGTCCTCGTCCGCCAGGGGCACGAAGGGAGTCGAGTCGTCGTCGTCGTCGCGCTCGGGCGCCTCGCCTTCCCCAAAGCCGGACCCCTCGTCGGGCTCCGGGCAGCCGACGCAGAGGCAGAGCAACAAGGCGGTCAGGGCTCTCACAACCCCAGCATACGATCCCGACCCCACCGCGCGCCGAAATGAGCACTCCGGTGTGGGCCAGAAATGCACGCTCCGGCGCCCGACACCGGAGCTGCATTCCCGGACACCGGGCTCCCTTGCGTACAATCGCCGCACGTGACGCCTCAGCGACGCAACTGGGTCCTCGTCTTCATCAGCTTGATGGGGATTGTTCTCTTCACCTACATGGCACCTCGGGCCGTGGTGTCGCCGCACGGCTGGGACTGGCGCGCCATCACCGAGGGGCCGACGGACGCCGTGGCGACCGCGACGGCGGGTGGCTTCCAGGCGGTCCGCGTCCTCGATTCGAGCCCGGGCGCCGTCTACGCCGTCGAGCTGCTCGCGACCTCGGGGCTTCTGGGCGTCGCCGCCGGCCCCTCCGCGACCCACGCCAACGCGACCCGCGAGGTCGTCGTCGTGCCCGCAGACCGCTGCACCGGCGTGCCGGCCCTGAAGGCCCACGCGGCCTCGGGGGGACGGATCCTGCTCGTCGGCCCCAGCGAGGCGCTGCGCGAGGCCTTCGAGCTGCCCGAGCCCGCCGTCTGGGCGGAGCCCGCCCCCGAAGCCGCCGTCGACCTGTCGGGCGCCCGCGCCCTGCGCAACCTGCCCCTGCCTCCGCGCGGCCGGGAGTGGGTGAAGCCCGCCGGCTGGGAGGTGCTCGCTCGCCGCGTGGACGGCGGGTCCCTCGTCGTGCAGCGAGGCTCGATCGTCGCGACCTCGCTCGACCTGGTCTCCTGGCTCCGCGCGCTGCGGCAGGGAGACGCCGAGCTCGCCGGCATCGACACCGACGGCGTGCACGGCACCAAGCCCAACGACCTGCGGCCCTTCCCCTGGTCGAGCTCCGCCTGGCGCCAGCCTGGAGCGGACGCCTGGACCGAGCTGCTGAGCTGGCTCGTGGGCGAGCGCCTGCAGGACCGGCCGCTGCCGCGCGCGTGGCCGCTGATGACCGCCGCCCCTTCGGCCCTGATCCTCACCGCTGACCAGGACTTCGCAGAGCCCGACTGGATCGAGCCGGTGCTGGCCCGCACCGAGGCCGTCGGCGGCGAGCTGACCCTGCTCACCACGAAGGGCACGCGCCAGGCCAACACGGACGCGGTCGACGCCAAGGGCGGGGCCCTGCTGCCTGCAGCCAGCCTCAGCCGGGCGCGGATCTGGGGACACGGCATCGGCCTGCACCCCAACGGCGCGGGCCTGCGCGCGCCGCGCGACATCGCCCAGGCCATCGCCAGCCACCACGCCCGCACCGAGAAGGAACTCCTGGCCGACGAGCTCCGCGTCGCCCGGCACCACTACCTGCAGTGGTGGGGCTACTCGGAGCCCATGGATCACCTGGCCTCGCTCGGCATCTGGATGGAGCTGAACTTCGTCAGCATCGAGCCGCGGCTCCGCGGGCCGGGCTTCCAGTTCGGCTCCGGGCGGCCCGCCCGCTGGCAGGCCCCCGAGGGCCGGCTCCTGCCCATCCTCAGCCAGCCCACGCAGGTCGAAGACGACGTGCTGGTCGGCGAATACGGCTACTCGGCCAACCTCACCGAGGTCCAGGCCGCGCTCGCTTCCGCCTACCTGCTCGACTCGGGCGCCGTCTGGCGGGTGCCGGTCACCGCGAACGTGCACCCGACCCTGGTGATGTCCGGGGGCGCAGTCCTGCTCGACGGCCTGCTCGCAGCAGCGAGCGAGCGGGGCATGCCCATCCTGTCCGCGGAGCGCTGGGCGACCTGGTCCTGGCAGCGCCTGCGCGCTCTGCAGGGCACGACCGTGCGCCCGACCCCCACCGGCTGGCAGGTCGCGCCCTCGCCCTCGGAGGTGCCCCTGCTGCTCTGGACGCCGGGGGATGACTGCGAGGCCCCGGTCGCGCCGTCCCCGCTGGGCCCCACCGGCTGCCTGAGCCCCTGGCCGACTTCGGGGACGTAGTTCACACTGCCGGGCATGGATGCATCCCACCTCGGTCCCCTGGAGCGGGCCGCCCTCGACGCCCTGATCGCCACCGAAGCGCTGGGCGTGCCCGCGATCGAGCCGGCTCGCCTGCTCGCCTCCATGGCCTACGGCTCCCACCTGCCGAACCTGCTCGCGGCCCTTCGAGGCGGCCCCCTGGCCCACTACGTCGCGACCGACGGGCGGCGGTTCTGCCTGGTCGACTCCCCGGAGGGCCTTCAGCTCGCCGAGGAATCCGCGGCCCGCATGGACCGGCTCTGGGCGGAGCTGAAGGACACCATCCGCGGACTCTGCAAGCTGCCCTGGGTCGAGGCGGTCGCGATCGTGGGCACCGGCGCCTTCGGCCAGGTTCCCGCGCGGGAGCCCCTCCAGCTTCGGGTGGTGGCGGAGGGAGGGCGCGTGCGTGCGGCGGCGGCGGCCCTGGAGCTGTCGTTCCGAAGCCGGGACGGCCTGTCGCAGCGCCTCGCCCTGGAGTCGATCGTCGACGCGGACCACCTCGAGCGCCCGGTCAACAGCCCCCTCGCGGCCCTGCGCGCGGTCTCGCTGTCCCCGGTGATGAACCGCGCGGCCTGGGCGATCTGGCTCGAAACCAACCCGCGGCTGTCCGAGGCCCTGCCGAACCTGGACTGGGGTCGGGAGCACGACCTGGGCGCGCGCTTCGACGGGCGGCTGGCGGTCTGGCGACGCAGGGTCGTGCAGGGCGAGGACTCGCCGATTCTGCGGTCGTCGGGGCGGCAGGGAGACAAGCGCCTGCTGCTCGATCGGCTGCTGGAGTCCACCCTGGATCGCTCCGCAGGGGCGGAGATTCCGCTCGCTCCGGGCCTGCCGATCGGCGCCTTCACCTCGCGGCGTGAGGCCGTGCTGGCCTGGTCTTTCGACGAGCCGGAGGCGGAGCTCCCCGAGGAGCCGAGCGTCGAGCCGGAGCCGGCCCCCGTCGAGCAGAGCGCGGAGGCGCCCGCCCGCGAGGCCGTGCCCTCGACCCGAAAGCGCGGTCGAACCGTTCGGCCGCAGCGGGACCGGAAGGGTGCGGCCGCGCCCGACACCGGCACGCGCCACCGCAAGCGCAGCCAGGGCACCGAAGGGGTGCGGCCGACGGAGCGCTCAGCCCCCGGTCGCGACGATCCGGTCGGCGCTCAGTAGATCGTGTTGCCCGTCATCATGACGGGCTTGAGGATCTGGCTGTTCTGGACGTGGGCGTAGTTGCTGTCGCCGTCGATGTCGGCGTAGCTGTGGCCGGTGAACGCGGCGAGCGCACCGGGCATGTCGTTGGCGACGACGCTGTACTGGCCATAGACCCGGCCGTCCGGCGTCCACCCGAGCTGATTCCAGTCGAGGTTCGAGCTGATGTTGGCGGGGAAGACCGCCGCGGTCCGCCCCGGCATCGTCGTGGGCAGCTGGGAGCAGGAGGTGAAGAGGCCCCACTCGGCCTGGTAGCCCTTCTCGACGCTGGCGATGCCGTCGAGGTTCATGGGGAGCTCCGCGCGCTTGGTCCGGAGCATGAGCGCTTCGTACTGCGGGATCGCGAGGGCCGAGAGCAGGCCGATGATCGAGACGGTGATCATCAGCTCGATGAGCGTGAATCCAGAACGCCCCGAACGGGCCCGCTGAGCGGACACTCGAAGGCGGTTCGGCGATGTCTCGAGCGATGGATCGCCCGCCATGACGCGTCCTCTCTGAAGGCTTCAATCCCGGGCCGCACTGCGCGGCTTCTCCCCCGGCGAGTGCCTCCACGGCCCCGTTCTCGCGGGTGCCCTTGCACTTGAGTGTGACACCGCGGCAGCGAGCCGTCACCCGGTTCGGATCCATCCGGGCGGCAGGACGGGCCTCGGACGGGGGGTAGGATGCGCCGCAATGCGCTCGTTCCTGCCGCTCCTCGCCGCCACGCTCAGCCTCTCGTCCTGCGCCGCGCTGCGTGAAGCGCGCGTCGAGCGCGCCGAGATCGAGATCGCAGCGGAGACCCTCGAGAACGCCCTCGGAGCGCTGCCCGCCGCCGACGCGCTGCGCACGCTCGCCGAGCTCCGCGACGCCCGGGGGCCACTCGAGGAGGTCTACCGGCTGAGCGCACACCCCGACCCCACCGTTCGGGCCTCCGCCGTGCAGAGCGCCGCCCTCATCGGGGCCTTGGACTCCCTGGACCTGCTCCAGGCGCGCCTGCTCGACGACGCGCCGGAGGTGCGGATCGCCTCCGCCTTCGGCCTGTCGCAGCTGTGGGCCTGGCCCCTGACGGGCCTGGACCGGGCCACGGCCGACGCCGCAGCCGAGGAGGCCTTGATCTCCGCGCTGACGGACGAGCTGCGCGACGGCAAGAACTCCGTCGCGGCCGCGATGATCCGCGCC
>JAJDAI010001140.1 GCA_029261955.1 Deltaproteobacteria bacterium
ATCGAGGTGGGCGACGAGCCCGACCAGGTCGTGGTCTCGGCCGACTACCTGCGCGCGGTGTCCTTCAACAGCGGGGACGACTCGGTGACCATCGTCGACGTGGAGAGCAACGCCACGGTCGACGTGGACGTGCGCGAGGACTTCAACTTCATCCAGATCAGCCCCGACGGGCGCTGGGTGGTGGCCTACTTCAACGCGGGCGTCGAGGACGCCGACTTCGACGTGGACGGCGTGCGCTCGTTCACCGAGGTGTCCTTCGTGGACACGATCGCCGCGACGGTCCAGTCCTTCTCCGTGGGCTTCAACCCCAAGGAGGTGCAGTTCACGGCCGACGGGCGCACCGCGGTGGTGGTCAGCGACTCCTTCCTGACCGTCGCGGACCTGTGGGCCGATCCCATCGACCTGTCGCTCGTCGATCTGGGCGCGGACCCGGTGGACCCGCCGGTGGCGGCCGAGGTGGAGGTCACGCCCTCGGGCGCCTACGCCTTCGTGCGCTACGTGGGCCAGAACGCCATCCAGGCCGTCGATCTCGCCACGGGCGCGTTGGACGATCTGGACGGCGGCATCGAGCCCAGCGACCTGGACCTCAGCCCCGACGGCAGCGAAGCCATCGTCGTGTCCCGAGGCAGCCAGGAGCTGCGCATCTTCGACGCCGCAGACCCCACCGCAGCCCCCACGATCCTGCCCACGCCGCCGACCTCGACCCTCGGCTCGCTGGTGCTGGCGCCGGACAACCTGACGGGCCTGCTGTTCACGACGGCCGCCGCCGAAGACCGCATCACCTTCTGGGACCGCGCTGAGGGCACGCTGACCGAGCGCGCCCTGGTCAAGCCCGTGGACGCGGTCGCCATCAGCCCCGACGGCGAGTCGGCGCTCATCATCCACACCCTGGCCGACGTGCCCGAGGACGACGACGTCTTCACGGACGCGCACGCGCTGACGGTCGTGGACCTGAACACCTGGCTGACCAACCCGGTCGCCCTGGAGAGCCGCCCCACCCGCTGGACCACGTCCAACGACGGCCGCTACTCGCTGTTCGTGATGGAGAACAACCGGAACGTCGGCGTCATCGACTACGCGACGCGGCTCGTGGACGACGTGCTCGTGCCGTCGGTGCCGGTGCACATCGGGATCATGCCGCTGGAGACCGTGCCCGAGGACGCCCTCGGCTGGGTCAGCCAGGAGCACGAGCTGGGCCGCATCTCCTTCGTCCGTCCCTACGACGGCTCGGTGGAGACCGTGACCGGCTTCGAACTCAACTCCGCGATCGAGGACTGAACCATGCGCTTCATCCTCCTGATCGCACTCCTGAGCGGCTGCGTTGGCTACCTCAACGACACCGAGCTGGACGTCCCCCTGCTGGACAACGACGCCGTGGCCCGCGACGGCCGCGTCTACATGCTGTCCCCCGCCAACGACGCGCTCATCGAGGTGGACCCCACCGAGCGCAGCCACAGCGCCATCGAGCTGAGCCGCGAACCCCGCGTGCTCTCCCGACCGGCAGGCTCGGAGCGCATGTACGCGCTGGGCCTCGTCGACGCGACGCTCTCGCGCATCGACGTCGACGGCTCGGTCACCTTCCTGGAGCTGGGCGCGCCCTTCAACCGGCTCGACTGGTCCCCGGACGGCACCCGCGCCTTCCTCTGGATCGACCCCGCGGGCGTGCAGCCGCCGGTCGAGGGCTCGCTGAACCTGGGCGCCTACGCGGTGCTCGTCGAGGGCGAGGACGGCCCGACCCTGACGCCGGGCGGCCTGACCTTCGAGCCCCTGGGCGTGACCTTCTCGGCCGACTCGAGC
The DNA here is from genome assembly GCA_029261955.1 of Deltaproteobacteria bacterium. GTDB lineage: Bacteria > Myxococcota_A > UBA796 > UBA9615 > UBA9615 > CALCXL01. The sequence goes on from JAJDAI010001140.1 coordinate 1,798, forward strand.
AAGGCGCTGGTCAGCACGACCTCGCGCCTGCACGTGCTCGATCTGGAGGTCGATCCGGTGGGTGAGACGATGGTCCCGCTGACCATCGACGACTCGGTCCGGCGCACCCCCGACCTGGTGGTTCCGACCCCCGACGGCGCCCGCGCGCTGGTGACCGTGGAGGGCCGCTCCGACCTGTTCGTGCTGTCGCTGGACCCCGTGCTCATCGAGAACGTGGTCGCCCTGCCCCGGGCCGCGTCGGACATCGCGCTCAGCCGCGACGCGTCGCGGGCCATCATCGCCGACGGCAGCCGCGACGTGACCTTCCTGGACCTGAGCTCCTACGACGCCGAGCTGCTGAACCTGCCGCACTCCGTCAACCGGGTCCTGCCGTCACGGCGGCCCGAGAACGACTTCGCGTTGCTCTACTCCGACGTCAACGACCAGCCCTTCCTCAGCCGCGTGCAGCTGGGCGAGGACACGGTGCCCGACGACCCCGACACCTGGCTGATGGACGACGGCGTGCGCGCGGTGTCCATGGAGCCGGGCGAGACCGCTGCGGTGGTCTTCCACGAGGGCGGGGCCGGGACGCAGGTCGACGCCTTCGTCCCCAGCCAGAGCCTGTCGCTCTTCTCCTTCGACGAGCGGGCCCCGAGCCGCATCCTGCTGGACGCCGCGGCGACGGACCTGGTCTTCCTGGAAGGCGGCGTCGTCTCCGGCTCCGAGGATCCCCACGTGATGGTGGTGCTGCGGGATTCCGCGCGCCTCGTTCGATACAACCTGCGCGACTACAGCCAGGTGGTGCTCGACACCTACTCGGCCCCCACCCGCATCGGGCGCATCCCGCCCGCGGACGGTGGCTCCGAGCAGCTGTACGTCGTGCACGAGCACGAGCTCGGCCTGGTGTCCTTCGTGGACCCCGCGGCGGAGCGTGAACCCCCCGGTGGATTCCCGGCCGTCGCTGGCCTGGCCACACACGGCATCCTGGAGGTGGCGCAATGAGGTCCTTCCTCCTGATCCTGCTGTTGATCGCCGGGCCCGCCTGGGCCCAGGACGGCGACGCCGAACCCTCGGGTGAGGCCGACGAGGCGCCCGAGACCGAGGGCGACAAGCCCGCCGAGACCGAGGGTGAGGCTGAACCTGCCCCATCGACCGGCTCCCCCGAGACCGACGCGAAGCCTGCGCCCGGACCCGCCCCGACCGCCGAACCCAGCGAGGCTGCGCCGGCGACCGAGGTCTGGCCTCCCACGGAGCCCGAGCCGGTGCGCGAAGCCGTGCCCGAGCCCCCGCGCAGGGCGGCCGCCGAGCCGGACGAGACCGAGGCCGAGATCGAGGCCGAGGGCAAGGAAGACGACGGGCTGAGCGGCTACAAGAAGGCCCGGAAGCGCGCCCGCAAGGCCCGCCTGGAGCTCGCGGCGAAGCGCGGCATCCCCGCCTACTTCGTCGTGCACCTCGGCGGGAGCAACGTCTCTGTCTTCGATGAGGGGCTGCTGCGCTGGCAGGACGCCCCGAGCATCGCCGGCTTCTCGAGCAGCCTGGACGTCTACCTGCACGAGCGCATCGCGGTGTCGGTCGGCGGCTCGGTCAGCGAGTGGCGCGAGACGGGCATCAACGCCCCCGGGGCCGATCGCGTGTCCTTCTCCGTGCGCACCGGCGCCATCGACGGCGCCGCGAAGCTGGTCATCACCCCGCCCTACTGGCCGGTCCGCCCCTACGTGCGCGCCGGCGGTGGCGTGCGTCTGGCCGCCGTTCGCATCGAGCAGGGCGGCGACAACGTCGACAAGCGCTTCGCCGAGGGCGCGGCGCCCTACGCGACGGTCGGTCTGGGCGTGGAGCTGACGACCCCGCGGATCATCTACGGGGTGAACATCCCCTGGGGCATCGGCCTGCGCTTCGAAGGCGGCGGGCAGTTCGGGGGCGGCGGCACGACCCCGGCCGCGCCGAGCGTGGACCTGGGCGACTTCGGTCGGCTGGACCTCGGTCCGCTCTACTTTCAGGGCGGGCTGGTGCTGCTCTTCTGAGCGACGGGGGCGAGGCGCCACACCCAGAGCGTCTCGCCCTCGGCCAGGGGCCGCTTGAAGCCCTCGGTCGCCCTCGAGGCCACGACGCCGACCTCCTCCAGCAGCGGGGCGTACTGCTCCTGCCAGCCGAAGAAGGCCTCGTGGGCAGCGCGCACCTGCTCCGCGTCGGGCAGCTGCCGCTCGTCCCGAGTGACGTAGATGAGGGCCCGCGCCTCCGCCGATCGCTCCAGCACCGCGTCGGGCTGGAGCGTGAAGCTGATGACCTCGGCCGTGCGGCGCTCGATGCGGAACAGCGACACCAGGTAGGAGTCCGTGACCCGCGTGTCGGCCGCGAACACGAGGATGGGCTCGTCGTCGCGGATCCCCTGCTCCCTCAGCCAGCCCGCGACCACCGCGATCCCGAGCCCCTGGTCCCGCGGGGGCGCCGCGATGGCGTAGCGCGGGCCCACCAGCCACTCGGGCAGGGGCGAGACCCCCAGCACGGCCCAGGTCCGCATCCCGGGCTCCCAGTCGGGGATGCGCGGCCCGGACATCACGACCGCGGGCACTGCGCCCAGCAGCAGGATCAGACCCGCGAACACGGCCCCACCAGGGACCTTCCGCGCGCCCTGCACGAGCGCCGCCGCCCCCAGGGCGCAGACGGCGGGCAGCACGGGCAGCGTGTAGAAGACCTGCCGCTTCGTCAGCAGCGTGAAGAGCAGCAGGCCGGCGCCCGCCCAGACGACGACATCACCGGCGCCCGCGCGGCGCCCGGCGGGGCTCAGGCCCCAGCCCAATCCCCCGAGCCCGATCAGCCCGCCGAGCAGGCCCAGCTGGGTGTCCGGCAGCAGCACCAGGTACTGCGTCCAGCGCCAGGGCAAGGCCAGGACCTCGCCCTCCACGTCGCCCTGCGCGGTCGTCTCGCCGGCGAACATCTGCGGGACCATCTCGGTCACGAGGTAGGTCAGGAAGCCGCGGTACCACCAGCCCACGGCGACCAGGCAGACCCCTGCGACGATCGCCAGGCCATGCCGGGTCGCGCGGTCGCGCCGCCCCCGCCAGGCCGAGAGCGCGATCGGCACGAGGACGAAGGGCACGAGGCCGAGCCGCTCGACCAGCATCCCCAGGGCGAGGAAGGCGGCGAAGGCCAGGGTCGGGCGGAAGCGGCGGAAGTCGTCGCTCTCCAGCCAGGCGGCGAGCACGGCGGCGCCGGCGGCCATCTGCCCGAGGTTCGGCTCGAAGTGGTGCAGGGAGTAGATGACCACGGGCCCCGAGAGCCACAGGATCGCTGCGGCCAGGCCGGCCCAGGGGCCGGCGAGGCGGCGCGCGGCCCACCAGGTCCCGAAGACGCCGATGGGCACCCAGCCCCACTGCGAGGCCACGAGCGCGTCCAGGCCCCCGCCCAGCAGCAGGGCGATCACGCCCGGCAGGCGCGCGAGCGGCGGGTAGTAGGACTGGAGCACCGCGGGCAACACGCTGCCGCCCGAGCCGTCGCGCAGGCGCCAGGCCCAGTCCGTGACGACCTCGACGAGGAAGAACTCGTCGCGGGAGCCGTCGGGCAGGTCTTGGAAGGAGAGCCAGCGCCAGGCCAGGGCGAGGAAGGCGACCGTCACCGCCGCGGTCGCGAGCAGCGAGCGGCGATCGTCGGGCTTCACGGCGAAGGACGCAGGCGCAGCCAGGCGATGGAGCCCGCGATGGTCAGCACCGCCACGGCCAGGACGAGGCCGACGCTCACGCTGCGCCCCAGGAGCAGGGCCAGGCTGAAGTGCAGCGAGGGCAGGCCGAAGACCCCGGCGATGGTGCCCGCCGTCACCAGGACCACGGGCTCGCTGTCCCGCAGCAGGGCGTAGGCCAGCACGAAGCCGGGCAGCAGGCTGCCGAACGCGAACAGAAGCAGGCCCAGGACGACGCTCACCCGGCCAGGGTAGCGAGTTCAGCGGCCGAGGGCCTCATCCCGCACGCGCCGCGAGGCTCGATTCGGGAGCCCGAGCACCCGGGGACACCCCATCTCCGCCCTCGCGCGGATGTAGACTCGTCCGCCGGAAACCCCATGATCCGCCTCTCCGAACTCAAGCTCCCGCTGACCGCCCTACCCTCCGAGGCCGAGGGCGACGCCATCCACCCCCTGCGCGAGCTGCGCCAGCTCGCAGTGGAGCGGCTCGGTGTCTCCCAGGACGCGATCGCCGAGTTGACCGTCTTCAAACGCAGCTTCGACGCGCGCCAGGCCAAGCTGCTGGTGGTCTTCATCGCGGACGTGACGCTCGTCGAGCCGAGGTTCGAGCCCGCCCTGCTCAAGCAGCACGAGCGCAACCCGCACGGGCGCCAGACGCCCGACAGGAGCTGGACGCCGCCGGTGCAGG
>JAJDAI010000115.1 GCA_029261955.1 Deltaproteobacteria bacterium
CGCCGGCGACCTGATCACCCTGCTCGCCGAGCAGGGCGGCGGACCGGTCATCTGGGCCGGCCACTCAGCCGGCGGCCTTCGCTCCGTGCTCGCGGCGTCCCAAGCCCCCCTCAGCGTCGCGGTCTTCGGCCTGGACCTCACCGACGGGGGCGACCAGGCGGCCCAGGCCGCGGCCACCCTGGCCTTGCCCCTCGGCGGCCTGCTCGGCGAGCCTGGCAGCTGCAACTCCAGCGGCAACGGGGAGCCCGTCTACAGCGGCGCGCTCGACGCCCGCGCGGTGAGGGTGACGGAGGCCGACCACTGCGACTTCGAGTCCCCGAGCGACTTCCTGTGCACCAGCTTCTGCTCGGGCTCGAACAACCAGTTCGACGAGGCCTCGATCCACGCGACCGTGGACGGGCTGAGCACGGCCTTCTTGCTGTGGCAGGCGGGGCTGTCGGAGGCGGGGGAGGGCTGGTGGACGCCGGGGCAGGCGGCCTTTGATGGGTTGCTTGGGAGCGGGGCTGTCTCCGTTGTGGCGCCGTAGGGCTTCCTTCTCGCGCCGCAGGAGCCAGGGACCTCTCGCTACGATCGCAACGGGCAACGGGCGCAACGTCTTCTTTCGGAGTCGCGGCCGGTCCTCGCTCGTCGGACCCCGGGTCACAGGCCACGCGGCAGTCAAATTCGCGCTAGGACTCCGGCATGGACTGGAAACTCTTCGCGACGACCTTCGGAGCCATCTTCCTGGCCGAGCTTGGGGACAAGACCCAGCTCGCGACCCTCTCGCTCGCAGCCGGTGGCTCGTCGCGGTGGGTTGTCTTTGCCGGCTCCGCCCTCGCCCTCGTCGCGACCTCCGCGGTGGCGGTGGTCTTCGGCGACGCGATCGCGAGGGTGATCCCTCCGCACTGGATCCAGCGCGGCGCGGGCGTGCTGTTCCTGGTGATGGGCGTGGTCTTCCTGCTCGGGGCGCAGAAGACGGCGGGTTGAGCAGGCGCGGTGCGCTCCACCCGGTGATTTGGGCGGTCAGCCGGTGAGCGCGCCCCAGGTCGCGCCGTTCACGTCGACCCGACCGTCGACCCCGAGGCCGCGAGCCGCCTGAAAGGCCCGGATCGCCTCGGTCGTGCGCGCGCCGCAGAGCCCGTCCACCGGGCCGACCTCGTGCCCCTGCGCCTTGAGCAGCAGCTGGACCGCCCGGGTGTCGTCGCGCTTGTTGCGGCCGCCGTGCCCCACCGACGCGCTCAGGACGAGCGAGGCCCGGTCGGGCGCCTGCCAGAGCATCACCTTGCGGGCCTGGGCGAAGTACTCGGCGTGAGCCGGCGCGCTGCCGTTCCAGAGGTCGAAGTGCCCGGTCGCGTCGTTCCAGTCGGCCACGTCGAAGCTGATCACCCCCTTGGCACCCTGGAAGGACGCGGGGACCGCGCCCACGACGCCCCCGGGTTCGCTGTGACTCAAGCTCGGCGGGCCGTAGGCGGAGCGCATGAAGCGGTTGAACTCGCGCACCCGGAAGGCGTAGCGCATGCCGTTGCCCCCGCGCACGGTCTCCAGCCCGGAGAAGTCGCCCGGCACCGGGTCGCCGGCCAGGTTGAAGCAGTGGCTCACCCGCACCGTGCAGGTGTTCGCGATCCAGTTGGCGTCCACGTTGCCGCCGATCCGGGCCTTCACCGCGTCGGCGGAGCCGTGCGGGTAGGCGCTCCAGAGGCTCTCGAACAGCGGCAGGCGTCTCGACATCGCAGGCTCCTCGTGCGGCGGGAGCCTACACCGGGCAAGGCGCCGAACCGCGCCCCGGCCTCACTCGCAGCGCACCGTCGGCACCACGGTGCCGTCCTGCATCGTCGCGAAGCGGCCGGGCTCCAGGACCACCAGCGGCAGGCAGCTCTCGGTCCCCACGTCGTCGGCGCTGAAGGCCAGACTCAGCTGGCCCTCCAGCATCGCGTAGTAGCTGGAATCGCTCGCCTTCAGCCGCGCGTGGGCCTCCGGGGAGGCCTGGAGGCGGTTCAGCTTCGTGAAGGTGGTGCAGACCTCCTGCGCGCCGTAGCGCTCGACGCCGGCCAGGTCGATGCGCTCCCACTCGAACAGCCCGTCCGGCACCACCCACAGCGAGCCGGCGGTGCGGTAGCCCGCGCCGTCCCGACTCAGCACGAGGCGCTGCTGGATGTCGATGCGCGCATCATCGAGCTGGAAGGACAAGGCCGAGCACCAGGCCCCGCTCAGGTCGGGAAGCTCGCCGCCCGACCAGCCCCACTCCTCCTTCGGGATGGCGGCGGCCTCCTCGGCGAAGCTCGAAGCGGAGCCGACCTCGCCCTCGTCCAGCGGCAGGGACCACTCGACGACATCCATCAGATCCCCGCTCCGACGCAGCAGGTCGGCGTCCCCCTCGGCGTGCACCGCGACCGAGGCCGCGTCCGCCCCGCCGCGCGAGCCGAGCTCCGTCGCGTTGCCCGCGGCGCCGCGCGCGATGTCGCCCACCTCGTCGCCGCTGCGGGCCGCGATCCGCCCTGCGTCCGCCAGGTCGGGCGCGTGCCGACCCACCTTCAGGCAGTCGTCGCCGAACCGCCCGAAGAGGAGCAGCCCGCCCACCAGAACCCCGCCGATCCCCTTCGCCACCGCGCCCTTGTCGCTCATGTCGTCTCCAGGCCCAGCGTCCGCACCACGAAGTCGCGGATGAGCCACATCTGCTCGCTGCCAAGTCCCTTGCCGATGAACTCGGCGCCGAGCACGAAGGCCGCGAGCGCCCCCGCGGCGGGCACCCCGAGCAGGGCCCAGGCCGTGTCCCCCATGGTGAGCTGGGCGAGCCCGTACATCAGCGCGATGACGCC
>JAJDAI010001141.1 GCA_029261955.1 Deltaproteobacteria bacterium
CTCGGACGAGGTGGCGAAGGCGGGGCTCGGCAACGACCGGGACCTGGTCGGCCGCTACTTCATGGACCACCCGCACATGGGCCGCGCGGGGCATGTGGTCTTCCGGGATCCCGAAGCGCGCCGGAACTTCCTCCGCCTCTACTACAAGCGGGAGAAGGACCGGGCCGTGGGCTGCAAGACCCTCGGGGTCTGGTGCCTCTCCGAGGCGGTGCAGCGGGCCGAGAAGCTCCAGAACTACTCCATGTCCCTCCGGGCGCAGGAGTGGAAGGAGCTGGACGCCTTCGGTGCGGCGGTGGCCGCCGCCTCGGGCGCCGTGGACGCCTGGGGGCAGGGGACCGACGTCGACGACGGCCGGGCCTTCTTCGCGCGTTTTTCGATCCGCGGGGAGCACGGGCCGAACCCCGACAGCCGGCTGCGCCTCGGCGAGGACCGGGACCGGCTCGGGCTGCGCAAGGTGGTGCTCGACTGGCGCCTGACGGAGCGCGACGCGCGCTCGATCCGGCGCTCGACCGAGATCTTCTGCGAGGAGGTCGCGGCGACGATGCACGGCCGCGCCCGCATCACCATCGACCCCGAGACCCCCTGGAAGAAGATGGCGCCGGGCGACCACCACATCGGCACCACCCGCATGAGCGCCGCTCCGAGCACGGGCGTGGTCGACGAGAACTGCCGGCTGCACGGGGTGGCCAACCTCTGGATGGCGGGCAGCTCGGTCTTCCCGTCCTGCGGCGTGGTGAACCCGACGCTGACCATCGTCGCGCTGGCCGCCCGGCTGGCAGGGCACCTGCGCGAGGAGCTGGGCACGTGAGCCTCGACCGACGGGCGTTCCTGGTCGGCAGCGCGCAGCTGCTGGGCGGGGTCTTGCTGCTCCACGGCTGCCGCGCCGCCGATCCCGAGTCCCTCGCGATCGACGTCGCGTGGCTCCTGCCTCCCGAGGCCCGCGCCGTGGGTGAGATCGTCCGGGAGCACGCGCCCGGCGACGCTGCGGCCCTCGCCCAGGCCCTGATCGCCGGCTGGGGGCCCGAGGTGCGCGACGCCAAGACCGCGGGCCGGACCCTCTCGCAGCAGATCGCCGCCGAACACCGGGCGGGGGACGTGGTCGTCGTCAAGGCCTGGCGCCTCGCGCGCAGCGAGGTCCGGCTCTACGCCCTGGTGGCCCAGCTGGACTCCCCGTGAGCGAGTTCCTGCCGCAGGCCCGGACCCTGCTGATCATGCTGGCGCTGACGGGCGCTCCGGTGCTCGCCGTGCTGCTCGGTCGCCGGGCCGGGATCGCGATCCCCCCGGCCCTGCGCCGGTTCGGGCCCGCGCTGCTCGTGCTGCTCTCGCTGCTCGTCGGCTACCGGCTGGTCTGGGCGCGGCTCGCGCTCTTTGACGACGCCTACATCTCGCTCCGCTACGCCCAGAACCTGGCCGAGGGCAACGGCCTCGTCTGGAACCTGGGGGAGCAGGTCGAGGGCTACACCAACTTCCTGTGGACGGTGATCCTCGCGGGGCTGATCCGGCTCACCTCCATCGAAGCGCCGCTGCTCGCCCTCGGCGGCTCCCTGCTCGTCTTCGGGGCGAACCTGGTCGCGGCCGCGTCCATCAGCCGCCGCCTGAACGGCCCGAACTGGCTGCCGCTGGCGGTGCCGCTGCTGGCCCTGCACCCGGTGTTCGTGGCCTACGGCAGCACGGGCATGGAGACCGGCTTCTGCGCCCTGCTCGTCTTGCTCCAGGCCCGCGCGCTGCTTGAGGACGGGGACCGCGCGGTCTTCCTGGCCGGGCTCGCGGGAATCGCGGCGACGCTGACCCGCCCCGACCACGGCCTGTTCTACGCGGTGGGCTCGGGCGTGGTCGGGGTCGAGGTGCTGCTGCGGCTGCGCCGGGATCGCGACCTGCTCGCGGGGCTCAAGACGGTGGCGGCCTACTCCGCGCCCTTCCTGATCTACCTGCTCTACCTGGCCTGGAAGGTGGACTACTACGGCGCGGTCCTGCCCAACACCTACTGGGCGAAGTCCGCGGACCAGGCCTGGTGGATCCAGGGCAAGCGCTACGCGTGGATGTTCTGGATCGGGACCAGCGCCGGGATCCCCGCGCTGATCGCGGCGGTCGCTGCGCTCTGGCCGGGCGATCGCGCGCAGGTCCGCTTCGGCGCCTTCACCCTGGCCGCGGTCGTGCTCTACGACCTCTACGTGATGAAGGTGGGCGGCGACTTCATGTTCGGCCGCTTCTTCGTCTCGCTCTTGCCCCTGGTCCTGCTGGCCTCGGGCTCGCTGCTGGGGCGGCTGCGGCACTGGCCGCTGGCGGCGGCCCTGGTCTGCGGCTTGCTGCTCGCGTCCACCCAGAGCGATCCGCTCTTCGAGGGGACGACCGAGCGCCACGGCATCGTGGACGAGAACGCCTACTGGCCCGTCGAGGCGCTGCGGCCCGAGGTGCAGGTCGCCAGCCAGCACAGCAAGCTCGGCCGCTTCCTGCACCGCGAGCTGCTCGAGCGGGGCATGTCCCCGACGATCGGCAGCGGCGGCATCGGGCAGCTGGGTTTCTACAGCCGCCTGCCCATCATCGACAGCCGCGGCCTGACCGATCCCGTCATCGCGAAGCAGCCGCTGAAGAAGCGCACCCGCCCGGGCCACGAGAAGCGGGCGCCGCGCAGCTACCTCATCGAGCGCGAGGTCCGCTTCCTGCGCCTCAAGGGCGGCCAACGCCGCTTCCACCCCAAGCGCTTTCGCGAGCTGACGAAGCTGAGCTTCCGCGCCGCGGGCATCGGGGACGAGTGGCAGATCGCCACCTACGACCGCGCGCTCATGCGGCGCATCGCGGCCGAGGTGCCGGACATCCGCTTCCAGGACTTCGAGGCCTGGCTGGATCGCTACATCGACACCCTGCCGGCGAAGAAGCCGTCCCAGGTGACCAAGGACCTGCCGTGGCTGAAGGCCTACTACTTCGACCACAGCGACGACGCGGCCCGGCTCGCCCCCATCGAGGCCCGCGCCCGATGAGGTGGCTGCTGCTGATCACGCTGCTGATGGGCTGCGGCAAGGCCGCCCCGCCGCCGCCGCCGGCCTCGGCCGAGTTCACGATCGTCAGCGTCGGGGACGTGAACCTGGGCGAGGACGTGGTGCCGCAGCTGAGCGAGAAGGGTGCCCGCTTCCCCTTCGCCGGCACGCGCGAGCTGATCGCCGGCGACTTCCTCATGGGCAACCTGGAGACCGTCGTCGCGAAGGAGGCCACGAAGCCGCCGCTCGACAAGAGCTCCCTGCACCTGAGCGATCCGGCCTTCCTCAAGGCCTTCCAGGACGAGGGCTTCGACCTGATGGTGCTGGGCAACAACCACGCCATGGACCAGCAGGGAGAGGGCCTGATCGAGATGCTCGGGCACCTCGACGATCACGAGTTGGCCTGGGTCGGGGCCGGGCGGAACCTGGAGGAGGCCAGGCGAGCGCACATCGTTGAGGGTGGTGGCCTCAAGATCGCCATCCTGAGCGCCTACTGGCCGAGTGCGCAGAAGGCGGCGTGGGGCTGGTACGCCTCCGAGGACGCGCCGGGCACCTGGGTCATCGACCGGGCCCAGTGGACCGCGCGGATCAAGGAGCTGCGCGCCGAGGGCGTCGACTACGTGATCGCCAGCGTGCACTGGGGTGGCAACTACATCAGCGAGGGCGGCGCCCAGAAGAAGCTGGCCCGCAAGCTGGTGAAGGCGGGCGTGGACCTCATCAACGGCCACGGCGCGCACCTGGTGCAGGGGATCGAGGTCATCGACGGGGTGCCCGTGCTCTACGGCCTGGGCAACTACGTCTTCGGCAGCCACGGCATCTACCAGAAGAAGTCGCCGAAGCTGCGCCTGTCCGTCGTCGCGCGCTACGTCTTCGCGGAGCGTGAGCTGCGCCGCATCGAGCTGATGCCCATCCGCACCGACAACCGCCGCCAGGACTACGTGCCGGTGCCGGCCGAGGAGAAGCAGGCCCGCCGGGAGCTCGAGCCCGTGCTGGCCCGCTACAAGGCCCGCTTCGGTCGGCGCGACGACGGCTGGTACGTGTTGCCCTGGCCGCAGCCGGACACGAAGCCCCTGAAGAAGAAGAAGAAGAAGAAGTAGCGGGGCTCAGCCCTCGCCCTTCTCCTCGCGCACCGCCACCCAGCCGCCTTCAGCCTCAGGGTCGACGCGCAGCCGGGCCTGCCGCAGCACCCCGCCGATGCCCAGCGGCAGCTTCATCCGCACCGTCTCCCGCTTCTTGCCGAGCAGGCGCTTCGCCTGGTCCTCGGGCAGCTCGGTGTCCAGGGGCTTGAAGGGCAGGCGCAGGGGGCACTTCTGCTTCCAGCGCGAGCAGCCCCAGGCGGCGCGGCCCCGGATGACGTAGCCGGGCCTCGGCTCACCGCGATCCACGCAGAGCGGGCAGTGCACGCGCTGCCCGAAGGCGAAGGGCGGTCCACCGGGCGGCGGCTCGTCGGGTTCCTCGTCCTCGGGCTTGCTGAAGTCGAAGCGGGCACCCCGATCGGTGCGGACCAGGGCCGCCTTGAAGAGGGCGCCGGTGCGCTGCCGGAATCCGTGCAGGCGTGGGGTTCGACCCTCCTTCAGGAGCAGCCGGATCTCGTCGTCGCTCATGGGACGCGAGGCGATCTCGGCCCCCAGGAGGAAGGGGCACTCGCGGCCGGTGTCGCAGGCGTAGACGCTCTTGCGCTTGCGCACGGGCTTGCCGCAGACGGGGCAGTCGCCGAGCGGCTCGGACTCGGGGAAGTGGAACTTCACCTGCCCGTCCACGAGCTCCAAACCCGCGCTGAACTTCTTGCCGGCGCGGCTGGTGAAGCCCTTCACCGCCTTCGTCGGGCCCTTCAGCAGCGACTTCGCCATGCGCTCGGAGATGTCGCGCTGCGCGATGGCCTTGGGGATGCGCAGCTCGCAGCCGGCGCAGCGCCAGGCGCGGCCCGCGTCGCGCACCTCCCCCTGGCAGTCGGGGCAGGTCCCGAGCACCGCGCCGTCGGTGGGCACCGGCGGCGCGAGCACCTTGAGCACGCCGCCATCGAGCTGCGCACCGAGCACCCGCTTCACCGCGCTGTCGGTGAAGGCCCGGATGTCGGCCATGAAGGCATCGCGGTCGTCGGCCCCATCGGCGACGGCGTGCAGGCGGGCTTCCCAGCGACCCGTGAGGCCGGCGGACTTGAGTTCCTCCACCGGCAGCACGCCGATCAGCGCCCGGCCCGAGGGCGTGGGCACCAGCTCGCGCCCGTCCCGGCCGATGAAGGTCCGGTTGATGAGCGTCTCGATGATCGCCGCGCGGGTGGCCGGCGTGCCGAGGCCGTTGCGCTTCATGGCCCGCTTCAGCTCGGCGTCGTCCAGGCCTTC
>JAJDAI010001142.1 GCA_029261955.1 Deltaproteobacteria bacterium
GAGCGCGCCGTAGAGCAGCAGGCTGGTCGCGTGGTGGCCGACCGCCCAGCGCCCCCACACCGCATGATCGGCGGCGTGGCTCAGGGACGTCAGCGGCCGGAAGAAGACCGCGCGAAAGCCGTCGCTCGCCCACCACGGCGCGATGCTGCCCTGGATGGGGCCAGCGTCCGAGCCCTCGAAGCTGAAGCGGAAGAGGTCCCAGGGCTCGCGCGCCTCCAGGATCGGGTTGCCCTCCAGCATCGCGAGGTGCCACCAGTCGTCCACCGCGAAGGGGACGAGCAGCGCCGGCAGGAACAGCAGGATCCCGAGCAGGGCCGCCGATCGGAGGGGCTGTTCGGCGAAGCGGGCGAGCAGAGTCTGGAGCACGGAGAAGGATCGATGCCGGGGCACGGGACTGCAAGGATCGGCGGCGCCGGACGTAGTCTGCGGCGGAGGTGACGCATGGAGGGACTCGAGATCGCGCGCGCAGGCTTCGCCACCGCAGGGCTTCTCTCCTGGGTCTGGGTCGCGCGCGCTCGGCTGCTCGGCACCCGGAGCTACGACATGGTCTTCGCGAGCTCCATGGCCGTGGTGGCTTGCGTCGCCGCCTGGGGCCTCCAGCTCTGGGGGGAGCCGCTGGGCCTGGTCGAGTCGGGCTGGAAGAGCTGGCTGAGCATCCTCTCGCCGCTCTTCGGCCTCGCCTACTACGGGGCGGACAAGCACCTCTTCAACCCCGACCGCCCGCCACCGACCGAGGCGGGCGAGCGGGTGATGGACCGGGTGCTGCTGGTGCTGGGTCTCCTGCTGCTCGCCTGCGCGGGGTTCCTGTCACGCGCGCTCTGATCTGGCAGCCTGGGGGGCGTGAGCCGCCGCCTCCTGCTCCTGATCGCCTGCATCGCCGTCGCCATCGCGGGGCTGCGCGCCTGCCGCGACGAGCACGCCCCGCCCGAGGCCCCCGACCACCCCCTGGTGGCCTTCGTGAGATCCGTGGCGGAGGAGGATCTCGGGCCGCGGCCGGCCCACGCGCCGACGCGGGCGGGGCGCTTCGATGAGGAGCTGACGAAGCTGGCGGAGCCGCTGGAGGCGGCCTGGCCAAGGCAGCCGCGGCCGCCGCGGGAGCACAGCCGCGCGCGCAGCCAGCTGCTCGCGGGCGAGCTGTCCCTCGACGAGGCCGAGCCCTGGCTCGTCGCGGAGGTGGAGGCGAGCGCGGCCCTGGCGCCCCGGATCCTGGAGCTGGCGAGGCTGGAGGAGGGGCCGGCCTGGCCCTACGCATCGACGAGCCACGAGCGGTTCATCAACGACATCTCCTCGGTCCGCGCCGCCGTGCGCGCCCTGCGCCTGCGCCTGCGCCTCGAGGCTGAGCAGCCCGGGTGGCTGCGGGCCCACTGCGTCGACGTCTTCGCCCTGGGCCGCGACTTCGCCCGGGCCACGCGCGGGCGCGCCGCCTTCCAGCTCACCCGCGAGGCGCTGGAGCCCTGCGCGGCGGCGTTGCTGCCGGCGGACGACCCCGCCGACCGCGAGTCCCTCGCTGCCGTCCGCGGCGGCTGGATCGACCGCATGCAGGACCTGCGCTTCTGGCACGCGAGGATGTGGACGCCCCTGCTCGCCTCCACCCTGCCGGCCGAGCAGGTCCGGCGGCTCCCGGTGCAGACGGGCAGCACCTTCCCGACCGGGGTGACCGATCCGAAGCAGCTGTTCGAGATCGGCCTCGAGCGGCGCGAGCTCCGCGAATCACTCGACATCCTCGGCGCGCTCTTGCCCGAGGTGCTCGACGCCTTCGCCCAGCCCTCCGCCGCCGAACGCGACGCGCGTCTGCTGGCGCTGCAGGTGCCTGCGACGCCACTGCGCACCGGTCAGGCGCTGACGGACCGGCTGATGGACCGCCCGCTGAAGAAGGCGCGCATCCCCGACGGCCTGTGGGTCAGCTTCGACGACCGCTTCTCCCGCCCCAGCTCCCTCCCCCTCACCCTGCTCGAGACCGCCCTCGCCGCGCGCGCCCACCACTGCGCCACCGGCAGCTGGCCCAGCCCGTCGCAGCTCGGCGTGCCCCACCTCGACCCCCGGAACGGCGAGCCCCTGACCCTGCGCATCGACCCGGGCGACCGCCTCCACGTGCAGGCCGCCGACCTGCGCGACGGCGGCGCCCACCCCGCACCCGACCAGCAGCCCATCGACATCGACGTGCCGCCCTGCGACTCCGCTACCCTGGCGCCATGAACGTCCTCGCGCGCTACGAAGTCGACGAGCTCAAGCTCATCTACAAGGTCCTGCACACGCAGCTGCTGCAGCACGTGGAGCTCATGGACGCGCAGCTCGTCCAGGACCTCCAGTCGCACCTGCAGGCGCTGTCGACGGCGGACGGGGTGGACGTCTCGGACCACGGCCAGTGGAGCGCCTGGCTGGCGCGCAGCAGCCACGGACCCAGCCTCACGCTGGTCTGAGCCCGCAAAGGGATCCTTCGGGCGGCGCGCCTCTGTATATTCGCGCGCATGTCGAAGACGATCCTCCTGTTCCTCGCCGCCCTTCTGGTCGGCTGCCCCACCGAAGAAGAGCCCCCGGTCGTCGAGACCACTCCCTTCGACGGGATCGGCGTCACGGGCGAGTTCAACCTCGCGTGCCTGACCGCCCCCGTGCAGGTCGTGCGCACCGAGTTCGACGTGCCGCACATCTACGCGGAGACCGAGAAGGACCTGGCCTGCGCGCAGGGCTTCGTCACCGCGCGGGACCGCTTCTTCCAGATGGACCTCATCTCGCGCAACGGCATCGGCCGGCTGGCCGAGCTGCTCGGTGAGGCGGGGTTGGAGTCCGACATCGAGATCCGCGCCCGGGGCAGCCGCGCCATCGCCGAGCGCATGGTCGAGGTGCTCAGCGACGAGGACCGCGCGGTCTGGCAGGCCTACGCCGAAGGCGTGAACGCGTTCATCGCGGGTGTGCGCGCCGGGGAGTTCCCGCCGCCGGCCGAGCTCGAGGCGGTCTACGCGCTGCTCAGCGTCGACTCGCCCGTGGACCTGATGATGGACTGGACGGTGCTGAACGTCGGCGGCGTCGGCTCGACGGTGAACTTCGAGGGCGGCTACGAGACCACCGACCTGAACAACCAGCGCACCAACGACCAGCTCGAGTCCTGGGGCCTGACCCTGACCGAGGGCGAGCTGCGCAACGCCGGCGCGCTGCACGACATCTGGAACAACATCGCGCCCGTGCACCCCGTCGCCAGCGCGCCCGACTGGATCGAGCAGCGGGACGTCGGCTCCTCGCCTCGCTTCGTGCGCGGCGCGAAGGTGGAGTCCGGCGTGCTGGACCGCGCGCTGCAGGTCGCCGAGAACATGTCCGAGGGCCTCTGGCGCACGAAGGACGCGGGCTTCGGCAGCAACGCCTGGGCCGTCGCGCCCGAGCAGACGGTCAACGGCCACGCGCTGCTGGCCGGCGACGGGCACCTCAGCCTGACCATCCCGTCCTTCCTCTACCAGACGCACCTGGACACCAGCGTGCTGGGCGGCGGCGACATGCACATCATCGGCCTGACGGTCGCCGGCGCACCCATGATGGGGCCCTCGTCCAACGGGGACGTGGCCTGGTCCCACACCAGCCAGACCAGCGACCTGAACGACTACTACCGCGACAGCGTCGAGCTGACCGACGGCGTGCCCACGGCGGCCCTCTTCCAGGGCGAGTGGCAGCCCATCGAGACCATCGAGGAGACCTACGAGGTCAGCGGGGCGCTGGGTGGAGTGGCCGGGCCGCGCACCATCGCCCGCTACGTCACCGCGCAGGGCCGCCCGATCTTCTCGATCGAGGGCGAGGACGTCACCGACGCGGACGACCACACGGGGGCCATCAACATCTTCGGCAAGTGGATCCTGGCCGGGGACGCGGACGGCAACGGCACCGTCGAGGCCATCACCGGCGCCGCCAGC
>JAJDAI010001143.1 GCA_029261955.1 Deltaproteobacteria bacterium
CACCCTCGACCGCATCCTGCCCGGCCTGATGGAGCGCGGGCGGGAGCGCGAGGTCCTCGCCTGGCAGCGGCTGATGACCGGCGGCACCATCCGCGCAGCCCAGGAGGCGCTGAAGCACCCGCGGCCCGCGGTGACGCTCGGTGGCGGCATGCACCACGCCCACGCCGCCCACGGCCAGGGCTTCTGCGTGTTCAACGACGTCGCGATCGCCATCGAGACCCTGCGCGCGGGCGGCTTCGAGGGGCGCGTGCTCGTCGTCGACCTGGACGTGCACCCCGGCGACGGCACCCGGGCGTTCTACGCCGAGGATCCCTCGGTCTTCACCTGCTCCGTGCACGGCAGCGAGTGGGGGGAGTTCGAGGCCATCGCGGACCGCTCCCTCGCGCTGGGCTCGGGCGTCGGGGACCGCAAGTACCTGATGACGCTGCGCAAGTTGCTGCCCGAGGTCGCCGAGGAGGCACGCCCGGACTTCGTGTTCTACGTGGCCGGCACGGACGTGGCGGAGGAAGACCGGCTCGGGTCCTGGGAGGTCTCCGCCGAGGGCATCGCCGCCCGCGATCGGCTCGTGGTCGAGCTCTTCGCGGACCGCCCCTTCGTCTGGACCCTGGCCGGTGGCTACGGACCCGAAGCGTGGCGGCATTCGGCGCGCTCGCTCGGCTGGCTGCTCCGGGGCAAGGACCGGCCGATCCGCTCGGGCCTGGAGCGGGAGCTGGAGGTCTACCGCCGGGTGGCCGCGTCGCTGACCCCCAGCCAGCTCGCCGGCGGCGACGACGACCCGCTCGACTTCTCCGACATCCTCGCGGACCTGGGTCCGCAGTCCTCCTCGGATCGCTTCCTCGACTACTACACCGAGTTCGGCCTCGAGGCGGCGCTGGCCGCCTACGGGGTGCTGGAGCACCTGCGGGGGCGCGGCTACTCCAGCTTCGAGGTGGAGATCGACACCGACCACGCGACGGGGCACATGGCGCGGCTCCGCGCCGACGGGGAGCTGGTCATCGAGATCGTCCTGCGGCCGGTGCTCCAGTTCGTGCCCTGGCGGCTGCTCTGGATCGAGTGGCTGCTGCTCCAGGACCCCCGGGCCCGAGCCGAGCGCCCGCTGCTGCCGGGCCAGCAGAGCCCCGGCCTGGGTTGCCTCGACAAGGTGGTCGGCATGCTCGCCATGAGCGTGGAGCGCCTGGGCTTCGACGGGCTCGCCTTCAACCCGGCGCACTACCACGTCGCCTGCGTGGCCCGCGGCCAGGCCAACTTCCTGGAGCCCGAGGATCAGGCGCGCTTCGCCGCGCTGCGCGAGGCCACGGAGCAGCTGCCCATGACCGAAGCGAGCGCCGCAGCGGAGGGCGGTGGCGTGGTGGACTCGAGTACCGGTGAGCCGGTGGAGTGGGTCGCTGGGACCATGGTCGCGGGCACGCGCGGGGACCTGCGCGACTCGATGCACTCCCCCGAGCGCGAAGCGGCCATCGAAGCGGCGCGTGCCGGGCGGGACTACAAGCTCGCTGGGACCTGACTACAATCCGCGGCCATGCACGACGCAGCCTCCGGCCTGACCGGCCTCGCCACCGACGACCTCAAAAAGGCGCTCTCCGCCCTGCACCGCGGCTCCATGAGCTGCCCGCTGACCATCGAGGAGCTGACCCGCCACGGGCTCCAGCACTGCGCGACGGGCCTGCTCACCCAGCTGCGAACGCTCGACAGCGCGGGCGCGCGGGCGGTGCTCGTCAACGTCATCGCCGAGCGGCTCCCGCACAACCGGCAGCGGCGCATCCAGGCCGAGCTCAAGAACTAGCGGCTCAGGAGCGCTCACGCCTCGAGCGGACGGTGCTCCTCGGGCAGCGCGTCCAGGTAGGCCTGCCGCACCTGCGCGACCTGCTCGTCGATGTGCTCCGCGTCCCAGTCCGTCGTCGGGATGGGGTCGAGCGCCCGCGCCACGACGGTGCCCGGCGCCAGGTTGAAGGTCCGCGGGGGCCAGACCTTGTGCGCGCCCTCCAGCACCAGCGGCACCACCGGCAGGCCCGTGGCCAGGGCCATGTGCACGAAGCCCTTCTTGAAGGGCCCCAGGCGACCGTCTGGGCTGCGCGTGCCCTCCGGGCCCAGCCAGATGCTCAGGCGGTGCTTCTTGACGGCCTTCGCCATCTTCTCGAGCGACGCCTTCGCCTTGTCGCGGTCCCCTCGATCGATGAGCAGGTGCCCGCTCAGCCAGTAGGCCTGGCCGAAGACGGGGATCCACAGCGCCTCCTTCTTGGCGATGCCGCAGCAGCCCGGGGGCATGAGCGCGAAGCTGACGACGGTGTCGAAGGAGCTGGTGTGGTTGAGGACGAAGATGGCGGGCGCGGCCGCGGCCAGGGCCTCGCTGGCCCGGTCGTCCAGGGTCACGCCGAGCACGCGCACGATGGTCGGAAAGACCCAGGTGACGTAGGCCACCCCGACACGCACGCGCAGGCCGCGCCAGGGCAGCAGCACGACGAAGACCGGGAGGAGCAGCAGGCCGCCCCACGCGAAGATCAGGAAGCCCAGGCCGATGCGCAGCCAGCGCTCCCACGGGGAGAAGGGGGTCATCGTCGGCGCCTTCCGAGCAGCAGGAACAGGAGAAGGGGGGCGGGGCCTGCGGCGCTGGAGCAGCCGCAGTACTGTTGGGTCGCCTCGGGCTCGTGGCTTCGCCAGCGGCTCCAGTTGAGGCTCCAGTCGCGCACACGCACGTGCACGCAGGGCGCGTCCGTCGCCCGAAACTGCAGGTCCTGGGGCGGGTCCTCGCCGCCGACCTGGTCGCGATCCTGAACCCAGCCCGAGGTGGTCACGTCGATGCGGTCGGGCAGATCGACCCCGGGCAGCGGGTTGACGTCGGGGTCGCAGAAGGCCGCCTCGACCCACTCGACGGCCTGGATGTCGCCGGGCTCGACGAGCTCGAAGCCGCCGGCCACGGAGTCCAGCTCGGGCGCGGGCAGATCGGCGGCCTCGGAGCGGATGCGGAGCTGCTCCCGGATGACCGGGTCGAGGGGCTCGTCCGCGGTGCCCAGACCCCAGCGGGTGACGTCGAGCGCGCCGTCGGTGAGCTCGAGCACCACGAAGCCGTATTCGGGCTGGCTGGCCGCGATGGACTGCACCGGCTCCTGCGGACCGAGCCCCCAGGGGGTCAGCGCACCGCCTCCACTGCCCACGCCCAGCCAGAGCTGCCGCGCGTTGCGGCTCGTGCCCCGCGCGTAGCCGTGGGCGCCGCCGACGGCGTGCACGCTCGGCTTGCCGCAGTCCTGGGACCAGCGGTCCAGCCGCTCCACGACCCCACCGGAGAAGTCGTTGTTGTCGGGTGTGTGCAGCTCGGAGCGCCAGGGGTGGTGCATCACCGCGACCACGAAGTCGACCTCGGCGCAGGCGTCCTCGAGCTCCTCGGCCATCCAGCGGAGCACCTCGTCGTCGCGCCCCGCCGGACTCGTGTCCACGCCGACGAGCAGCAGCCGGCCGAAGCGCGCGGTCCAGGTGCGCTCGTCGAAGCCCTCGGGGCCCGTGGTGGGGAGGATGAGGTGGCGGACGAAGCCTTCGTTGCCCTCGTCGCCCAGCACCGCCAGCAACGGCACCGAGGGCAGCAGCTCGGGGGCGGCTGCGTGAAAGGCCGACCACTGCTCGGTGGCCAGCGAGTCGTCGACGAGGTCGCCGGCCAGGACCAGCAGGTGGGGCTCCTGCGCGGCGATGGCGCTGGAGACGCGCTGCCAGACGAGCGGGTCGTCCGGGTCGCGCTGCGTGTCCGCGCTCAGGGCGATCCGCAGGGTGGTGCCCGGGCTGCGCACCGCGGCGGGCTCGGCGCCATCCACCGCGTAGTCCCAGAGCCCGACGAGTCCGTCCAGGCGCACCACGTGGCGGTAGGCCCCGTCCTGCTCGAACGTCTCGCCCTCGGCGAGCAGCTCCAGACCGTCGCCGTGGCGGACCTGCGCGGGCACCTCGTCGGACGTGTGCCAGACCACGCTGACTGCGTCGCCGACGGGGTCCTGGAGGAAGGGGCCGAGGATCACGTCCTGACCGAACGCCAGGGACGACAGCAGGAGGAGCCGAAGCATCCCCCTCAGACTACACGTCAGTCGGTGAGGGCCTCTTCGAACCAGGCCTCGAGCCAGACGATGCCGGCTTCCTCGGCCA
>JAJDAI010001144.1 GCA_029261955.1 Deltaproteobacteria bacterium
GAGGGCCTGCTCACGCTGCTGACCGACGAGATCGGTCGCCGCATGCGGCAGCGACACGCCGTCCGTGCTCAGGGCGCCGGCCTGAAGCCGGCGCTGGTCTTCGACGCGTGGGACCGGTCCGCGAAGATCACCTACGACAGCCACCTGCTGGACGAGCTGCGCACCCTGCAGTTCGTCGAGAAGCACCACCACGTGCTGGTGATGGGCCCGGTCGGAGTCGGCAAGACGATGCTGGCGCACTCGCTGGGGCACCTGGCGATCGAACGCGAGATGTCGGTGCACTGCGAGACCGCCGACAAGCTGTTCCACCGGCTGCGCGCGAGCCGGCTCGACGACACCTACGAGCGGGAGCTTCGGAGGCTGTGCCGGGTGGACCTGCTCATCGTCGACGACCTCGCGCTGCGAGGGATGGACGAGCGGGAGACGGCGGACCTCTACGAGATCGTGGGGGCCCGGCATCGGACGGCGTCGATGATCGTGACGTCGAATCGGGACCCGTCGGAGCGGCTGCAGGTGCTGGCGGATCCGCTGCACGCGCAGGCGCTGGTCGACCGCTTCACGAACAACGCCTACGACCTCGTGGTCGAGGGCGAGTCGTACCGCCGGCGCCAGAAGCCGCGTCCGCGCAGCGCCGCGACCTGACGCGGCGCTCGGGCCTCCGCGAGCTCCTGGGGGCCAGCCCCCAGACCCCCGAGGTTTGATGCATCAGGGCTCCCGGATGAGATGGACGGGCCCCCACCCGGGAGCCCGCCTCATCCGGTCTGCCACCCGGCGCGACGCTCGGGGTGCTCCTCAGCAGAGCCCTATCCTCCGGCCGGGCGAGAACACCGTAACCACAACGCTCCTCGGGGGTGGTCCCTAGATCGCGCCGGGGTGGTCCCTAGTTCGTGGCCAATGGGCGCCGGCCACCACGGAGGGGGTCCCTAGATCGTGGCCGGAGGGGGGTCCCATGGTGGTGGCCGTTGACAGCGTCGTCATCCCCGGGCCCCGTCGCGGGCGCCTGGCAGCAGCGGGAGGAAGCGCTACTACGGATCGACGACGTCGGCCCTCGCCAATGGCGCATGGAATCGGGAGCCCATCAGCAGGCGCGAGGCGAGAACGGGATGTTTCGATACAAGCGCATCATCGGTGACCGACTACAGTCTCGAAGCCCCGCCGGACAGAGAATCGAGGCCTTGATCGGCATTGCCGTTCTGAACCGGATGACCGAACTCGGGATGCCGCACTCGGTGGCAATCCGAAGCTGAAAGTCGCTCCTTCGGGCATCGATCCGCCTCCGAATTGAGTCGTGCAACAACGCCGTGCATCAACGCCGGGCCGAGGTCCCAACAAGTCCTGGACAGTGACGGGCAGCTCGTGTTTACTCGCAATGTCCCGTACGAGGCGCGGACGCCCGGGGGGGGCAAGTGACATCCCGAAGTGTGCCGATATTCTTGGTCCTTTTCGTCTGCGCCTGCGGCGGCGACGGGACTGTGCCTGAGGGGCCTGAGCCCCCGGACGAGGGACAGGGTCTGGTCCTCTCGGTCGAGGAACTGTCGTTCGGAACAGTCGACTACCCGCTAGTCGCCACGAGAACTGTCGTGGCTACGAACTCGTCCACCGCTGCGATCACGTTAACCGCTTGGTTGACATCGGACTCTCAAGACGTCCACCTGACTGACCCAGTACCGACCCCTCAGTCAGTGGACCCCGGTGCGACCCTGCGCTTCGACGTGGAGTTTGGGCCGCTGCGTAGTGGACCGATCACCGGCAGCTTGTCGTTCTCTACGGTGCAGGACGAGGTTGATGCTGAGCTGCCAATCAGCGGGGTCGGCCGTGCGCCGGAGCTGACGGTTGCGCCCGCTGACCAGGCGGAGATGCCCGGCGCCGATTGGCGCTGCCACCGGTCGCAGGAGTTTCTGCTGGAGGCAACAGGACCACTGCCTGTTCGCATTGAGTCAGTGTCAGTGGTGGGGGCAGCCGACCCCGGAGAGTGGAGCATCGAGTCTGAACCGCTTCCGGTCCTGCTGCAGCCAGGGGACCTGCGATCCGTGACGGTGGAGTGGACTCCGGTCGTTCCGGGGCAGGGAGCGGCGACCCTCAGGGTCGACTCGTCAGATCCTCTCCATGCCACACAGACATTGGAGCTTCTGAGTACGGCAGAACTAGCTCCCACGTCGGTCATCACCAGAGCAATTGAACCTCGTACCGATCTTCTCCTGCTGCAGAGCGTGGCCGCTGGACTCTTCTGCGATCCGCCCAATGAACCATCGTATCCGGTGGCTTTCCAGCTCCAAGATCTCGTGGCGATGCTGGGTGCCACGGAGCTCGATTTTCGAGCTGCCGCGATGGGTGGCGACGACACCGGACTTGTCCTGGTGCCCGGCAGTGACCCCAAGCAGTCCGAGCCGCTGGTGGTAACTCGCGATAGCACCTACCAGGAGGCCATCGAGCTGACGGTCTACGGATCCACGCAGGGAGGCTCTCAGCAGCCCCTAGCCTCGCTGACGAATGTGGTTGAGAGCCCCGAGTTCATCGATGGCTTTCGCCGGCCTGGAGCGCTGCTCCTGATCGTGCTCTTTCGCGATCCGGACTTGTGGGGTCAGGAGCCCCAGACCGCAGTGGGTGCGGCGGAGGCAGCGCTCGATCAGATGGCGCTTGCGCCGGACCTATGGAGCGGTCACCTGACGGGAAGCGCCGAGAGCCCTGGTTTCGAGAGACTGCTCGATTTCGCCGTTCTGCGGTCCGGGATCGTCGACGATGAACTCTGTGATAGCGACTACTTGTGGTTCCTGGAAGCGCTGGTAGACCTTGCCGGGCAGCCAACGCGGTTTGTACCGCTCGACGGCCTGCAAGGTATGCCGGTGTCCGCGCGTCTCAACAGCGATCCGGTCGCGGGTTGGAGCTGGCTACCCGAAGAACGCCTATTCCAACTCGGCGAACTGCCCGCTTCAGGCGATGCACTCGAAGTAACCTACGAGCTGCCACCTTACTGCGAGTAACCGCACTACAGAACTGGGGTCCTCATGGCAATTGATACGGTGTTTCCCTACGACGCAGTCTACACAGTCGACTCCGGTTTCGTGTTTCAGGTACTGAACGGTAAGGTCGCTGGAGGGCCGACCGCCTTCGAGATCGACGCGAACACCAAGACCGTGACATTGTTCGGTCCAATCAAGACAGCTAGCCATGTGAATCTCGGCAATCGGACGTCAAGTGGAGACGTGGTGTCCTTCCAGTCGGAGGGGACGGAGTTGGCGAGTATCGAAGCTGATGGTCGCGGGGTCTTCGACGAAGCCTCGGTCTTGATTCCGAGATTCACCGATTGGGCAGACCAGCAGCACCCAGACGCCTCTGGCGTCCCTGACGGAACGCTGTGGTTGAGTGACTGGCACAATGTCCGCCGGTTGCATGTGAAGGTGAGCACGACCGTCTACCAAACGAACACCTTCTAGTTGGAGAGACCATGTCCGACCTCGTATTCAAGATAAACACCGCTGACGGCGCCGATGGTGCTTGGTTTCGATTGGCAGTTAATGGGTGCGTCTGGCCTGATGGGACTGGGGCGACGAAGGAGATGCTTGCGATTCACTCGGGCGGCACGATCAAGGTGATTGGAGGGGAGCTGGTCAATCAGGGGACTCTTGTGCTGAATTGCACAACCAACGGCGCCGACATCTTCCACTGGAACGGGCGCACCTCGGCTTCTGGATCTGGCGAGACCTTGGTGAACATTGACGCCACAGGGCGGGGTCACTTCAACTTCGTTGAACTCTCATCAGGGGGATCGGGGACGCCTGTCGCGGCGGGTGGAGTTGCGCTACCGGTTGTCGAGACCCCACTCATCAACCCTACGGTAGGTCTGATGTACGTGCACGATCGCGGTGGAACGCCGCATCGATACCAGCTACGGGTCTACAACAGCAGCTCGAGCTGGAACGTCTACACCCTCTCGCCCTAGCCGCTTCCCGGCTCCGTGATCTGCGCCGATAGTTGAGTGCTGGTAGCAGCCAGCAGAGAGATCATCTGAGATGTCGCTTACCTTCGCCTTCTATCACGAGGCCCAGCCCATCCGTGCGGGGTCTCTCCGCAGCGGTGCGCTCGGAGGGACGGAGTCGTCAATCGCCCAGGTAGC
Source organism: Deltaproteobacteria bacterium (assembly GCA_029261955.1). GTDB lineage: Bacteria > Myxococcota_A > UBA796 > UBA9615 > UBA9615 > CALCXL01. The sequence continues at coordinate 4,115 of JAJDAI010001144.1, forward strand.
ACTGGGGCTTGCCAGCAGAGGTCATCGTGTGTGGGTGTTCGGGCCGGGGCTGGACGCGCCCGAACGACTCGGTGAGGACGACTGTTGGCTATACCCAATTCGAGATTGTGACGGCCTACTGGCGCTAGGACTGGTTGATGTCCTAGTCGGAGTAAGGACCTCACGGTGTTTCGCAACCTATGCACCGGTTAGAGCGCGGCTGCTCTGGGTTCACGACATCTGCTCAAGGCCCGCATGGCTACTCGAAGCCCTCGCGAAGGTGCAGCGCGTTGTGTACGTGAGTGAATGGCAGCGACGGAGCTACGAACACCTTGTCGAGGCCGCCAATGGGTTGGGGGCAGTGGTGCCCAATCCGCTTGGCTTCGCCCCACCGTCACAGCAGGTCCAGTTCGATGACAGGGCACTGCGCTGTGTGTTTCTGTCGCGGCCGGAGCGAGGACTCGACCTACTGTTGGCGCTGTGGCCGGAGCTTCGTGAGCGTGTGCCGGGGGCCGAACTGCTTGTGGCGCACTACAGGTTGGCCGGGGAGCCCGCGCGACAGCTTCCGCAGATGGCCGGAGTGACTCACCACTCAGGAGCGAACAAGGCGGAACTGCAGGAAGTTCTGTCCAGGGCAAGGCTGCTGCTCTATCCGACAGAGTTCCCAGAGACTTTCTGCTTGGCTGTCCGTGAGTCGGCCGCCTGTGGCGTGCCGTGTGTGACATTCGATCATGGGGCACTTAAGGAGACTGTGGCGGGAGGAGGCGTGGTCTTGCCCTCCTTCCTCGGATCTCCCGGTAGTCGAGAGTCGTTCTTGGCGGCGGCTGAGCGACTTCTCACGCTTGAAGAGGCGTGGAAGCGGCGCTCCATCGAGGCTGTGGAGGTGGCGGGAGCGTCGGACCCGGCAACCGTTGCCGCCCAGTGGGAGAGGCTGGGCCACGATTGCATTGCGGAAATGGCTGAGGCTGTGGGGCCGACGCCCGCCCTCGACCGCCGCTGGTGGCAAGAGCTTATTGGTCAGGTTCGAGAAGAGATCCCGGCTACTTCCGGGGTGCTGTCCATGGAGTCGGAACTCGATGCCATTCTGGAGAGAGGAGAGGCATCGGAGAGTTCTGTTGGCGTGCTCTTCGACGGGCATGGGGCCGGTGGGCGATTCAGCTTCCGAGCGCTCGAGCCGCTGCTTGACGAGTCCGCTTCGAAGCTTTGGTACAGGGTTGTAGCAGAGGGTTGCGCCGGCATCGGTGCCGGAGTGGCTGTGCTCGAAGGCGCCGCGCTGGCCCGAGTATCGCGAGCGCGGGAGAAGTACGCCGTGGTTCCGCGCGCGACCATTTGCGCATGTTTGATAGTTGATGCCCTGCGCAGCCACCTTCACGTTGCCATCGATTCGATCCGCACGTTCGTGGACGAGATTGTGTTGATCTACACGGGCACTGCGGAGAGGGACCTTGAGGTCGCGCGCCGGCTCCTCGAGGGTGTCGGAGTGCCATACAAAGTGGCTGTGGCTCCGTGGCAGCGATCGTTTGCTGCCGCCCGGAACGTGGCCACGGACCTGACCGAATGCACTTGGCTCTTCTGGCTTGATGACGACGAACAGCTGGTGGGTGGGGACGCACTTCGCAGTGCGGTGCAGAATCCAGGTCTCGACGGCGTCTCGATCCCTCAGGTCTCCTCTTACATCCATGGAGATCGTCCAACCATCCAGATGCCCGTCCGGTTGGTGCGGAGAGAGGCCGATGTCACCTGGGTCGGACAGGTCCACGAGATACTCGAAAACCGCGGCGGCGGGGTGCCGAAGTCGGTGGGTGTGGTTCGAACCGCCGCCCTCCATCATGTGGGCTACCTGGATGCAGGACTCAGGCGTCGCAAGTTCCACGGTCGCAACTCCGAACTGCTTTGGGCACAGCTGCTAGCTCAACCTGAGCGCCCACGGAGCGTGTCGCTTTGGCTGCGCGGAAGAGTCAACGTCGCCTTGGAGGAGAAGGAAACTCGTGGTGCCCTGTCGCAGGGCGTGCACTCGGAGCTATCGGTGGCCATCGAGCAGTTCTCGGCCGCGGTCGTCAAACCGGGGCACTGGCTTGAGTACCTGCTGGTCGCCGACTTCGTCTCGTCCGGCCTCGAATTGTTGGACATCGGTGTCTCATTCGAAGCCCGACTCGCGGTCGGGGTGGCGAGGGCCGGGGTGCCGGTTAGCCAGGCACAGGGGCTCTCGCTGCCGGAGAGCGGCCGACTTCCAACCGACGACGACGTCCGAAGATTCCTGCATTGGCTGGTCGATTTGACGGTCAAACCAGTCCGCGCCCTCCGTTCTTTTGTTGACTTGGATACTGGTGGCGAGTCCACCTTTCCGGCCAAGGAGCCGGCCCACCTTGCGCTGAATCCGATGAGTGCTCTCCCCATCAAGTAGTCAGTTTCACCGAAGAGAGAGGTCCGATGCCCACCTACGCTTCCGCCGATGACATACAGATCTTCATCAATCCACCCAACACGGCTCCGGCCGATGCGGCAATGGTCGTCTTCCGCGGACCGACGGTGGATGACATCAAGCTGATCAGGTGGGAGCAGGCTCCGAGCCCTGTTGCCGCTGCGGCGCTGGCGTGGTGGACCACGGACGGCGACTGGGAGAGTGCGGACCCCATCACCGTGGTAACTGAGACCGCGAATAAGTCGGTGAAGTGGAACACGGATGCGGGCACAGGTGGTTGGGGCAGTCCCGCCTTCTTCGTGGATGACGGAGTCGGGAAGTTCTATGATCAGGTCGCGAGTTCCTTCGATGTCCTCAACTCGGGTCTTGTTATTCACTCTCAGAAGCATGACCCCGCGGGGTCGGAGGGCCTTCTGAACTTCGACACCAAGACCGATCTTCTGAATATCTACAGCGGAGGTGCGTGGCGGACTGTGGCCTAGCAGACTGCTCGGCCATCGGCGTTCGAAGGACAGGCAGCATGTTGGGAGTTAAGACTACGAGCCGGAGTCCCGTCGCGATCTCGGTGGTAACTCCCTCGGTTCGGCCCGAAGGTCTTGAACTCGTCGAGCGGTCGCTCGCGGAGCAGTCGTTCCAGTCGTTCGAGTGGATCGTTGCTTCTCCCAGCCGCCCAGTTGGCCTCAGTCGGCCATTCCGGTGGGTCGCGGATCCGCCCAGGCGGGCCTACGAACGGTGGACCTTGAACCGCGTTCTGAATGCCACTGTCCGCGCATCTCAAGCTTCGCTGCTGGTCTCATGGCAGGATTTCACCGCCGCCGGTCCAGACACCCTTGGCCGATTCTGGCGGCACTACTGCAATGCTCCCCGACGTCTTGTGTCCGGTGCGGGTCACAAGTATGGGGACTCGAGTCTGTCTACACGGACGTGGACAGATCCCCGACTCGGCGGAGGTCGGGGCCCCGGCCCGTGCCCATTCGCGTGGGTTGAGTTCAACCTATGCTCACTGCCCCGTGAAGCGGCCCTCGACGTTGGCGGGTTCGATGAGTGGTTGGACCGCTACCTTGGGATGGATGGGTACAGCCTCCTCGACAGACTCGACATGGTGGGCGGCTGGGAGTTCTGGCTGGACCCCTTTGTTGAGACACGCTCTCTCGAGCACGCGCGACTTGACGGTTGGCAGGAGCACAACGCGCTCGGGGAGCCGTATCTGGGGCGTCGACTTTCCTACCTCAGGCAGCCACGTCTCGGGTATCTGGACAGGTCTTCTTGAACGCCAATCTCCTGTTTGTCTTCGATCACCAATCGCCACGGCTGTGGAGGGATGGACTCCGCGCCGCGCTTGCCCTAGTCGAACGGAGAATTCCGGTACGATACTGCAACCTACGCCTCTCGCAGCCAGCAAACCACCTCGACGGCTCGACTGCATTCGTGCTGGGCTGGGGCGCGATTGGCTCGCCCGCTGACCGTTGCATACGTGAGTTGTCGCTGCCGACCTCTGTCGGAACGGGTCTGGTGCTGGGCGGCACCTGGCCGGACCCTCAGGGTGACGAGACCTATCATCGTCTCTTCTTCGAGACTCAATGGCACGGCAGGCGTCTCCGTCGGTGGTTCGAAAGTGAGCGTCTGGTCCACGCATTCGGGTGCGACAGGTCGTTGTTTGTGCCGTCCTCCGCGCTAGATCCCGCAATTGATGCTCTGACGGTGGGTGCTTTCGCCCTCTGGAAGCGTCAGGAGATGCTGATCGGGCTTGAAGGACTGAGGCTCGCCGTCGGTGAAATCCAGGCCGAGAACCGAGAGGAATCGATGCTTGTCATCAGTCGTCTGCTTCAAGCCGGCGTCGCTGTTGCAGGATTCCAGCGACCGGAGTCACTTCTGCGACTCTACCTGGCGTCACGGTTGGTCTACATCCCAGCATCCCTTCACGGCGGCGGTGAACGGGTGGTTCTGGAGGCCCGCGCGTGTGGTCGGCGAGTCGTCGTGGAGCGAGACAACCCGAAGCTCGAGGAGCTCGTTCGCGGCCCCGTCTACGACGAACACTACTTCGCGAGCCAGCTGTTCTCTGGTCTGCGCCCCTGGTTCGCAGCCCTGGCCGCGTAGGCGTGTCACAGGGTCGATCACTGAGCTTGATGCCGATAGCCGCAATGCTTGAACCATCCGCGGCAGTCGGCTTCGGACAGGGCGCCCATCGCCCACGAGATGCAGCAGTCCAGCTCCTCTCGAGTCCGGGCCTTGAAGACCTTGAGGAGCGTCTTGAGCTTCGACCAGGCGAGCTCGATCGGGTTCAGCTCAGGCGAGTAGGGCGGCAGGTATCGGACGATGGTGCGTAACCGTCCGACTTCCAGCGTGTTCCCCCTGTCGGCCCCCCCGGCCAGCCTGTTGCCCCTCAAGAGGAGCAGCAGATGGCGAAGCGCAGCGAGCGATGGGCGTACTGGCGTGAGGTTCTGCGTGAGCACGCCGCGAGCGGGCTCACGGGGGTGGCGTTCTGCGAAGCGCACGGGCTGAGCGTCACGTCTCTGCGGCGCTGGCGCAGCAAGCTGCGGTCCG
>JAJDAI010001145.1 GCA_029261955.1 Deltaproteobacteria bacterium
CCGAGCAGAGCAGCCGCACCCCGTCGCCGGAGCCCAGCCGCAGGTTCAGCTGGACCATCTCGCCCACGGGCTGGTGGTCCGGGGTCTCGACGAACATGCCCTCGTCGCTGATGTCGACGGCCGTTCGCCGCCGGTCCAGACCGCCCCAGCGCAGGGTGACCTGCAGGTTGATCGGAAAGCGCGGCTGCGGCTCCTTGTGGCCGGGCGCCCACTGAAGGTGCCGCGGCTCGTTCGCCGGGTCCGGCTGGGGAGGCAGCACCTCCTTCGCCGAAGCGTGCTGCACCTCGTCCACGAGCTTCCTTGCCGTTGCGTCCATCTGGCCTCCCAGCCACGGGAATGTTCGCTGTGCCCTTCGGGTTTCCCCGGCGGACGTCCCCCGACCTCCCCCCTCATCGGCGGGACTGCCGCGGTCTTGACCCCCGAGTGGCTTCGGCGTAGGGATGGCGCCGTTTCCGGGAGTGCAGATGATCGAAGTGCAGAGCCTCACGCGGCGCTACGGCTCCCTGGTGGCGGTGGACGCCTTGAGCTTCACCGTGGCCGAGGGCGAAGTCGTCGGATTCCTGGGTCCCAACGGCGCCGGCAAGACGACCACGATGCGCATCCTGTGCGGGGCGCTCGGCGCCACCTCGGGCACCGTGCGCATCGGCGGGCACGACCTGGCGAGCGACTCGAAGAAGGCGCGGAAGCTGATCGGCTACCTGCCCGAGTCCCCTCCCCTCTACGGCGCCATGACCGTGCGGAGCTTCGTCGACCACGCCGCGCGCCTGAACGGCGTGAAGGCGGGGCGCGGCGACGCGGTGGAGCGCGCGATCCTGCGGACCGGCCTCGCGGACGTCGCGGGCCGCGTGATCAACCACCTCAGCAAGGGCTACCGGCAGCGCGTCGGGCTGGCCCAGGCCCTGGTGCACGACCCGAAGCTGCTCATCCTCGACGAGCCCACTTCGGGCCTGGACCCCGCGCAGATGGCGGAGATCCGGAGCCTCGTCTCGGAGCTGCGGGGCTCGCACACGATCGTGCTGAGCACCCACATCCTCAGCGAGGTCACGGCCAGCTGCGACCGGGTGCTCATCATCAAGGGCGGCCGCCTCGTGCACGCGGGCACCGAAGAGGAGCTGCGGCACCAGATGAGCGCCGGCCGGCGCCTGCGGCTCCGGGTGGAGCAGGCCGAGGGGCTCCAGGCCGCGGTCCTGGGGATCGACGGGGTCACCGAGGTGGCCGCGCGTGAGGGCGGCGACTTCGTGGTCAGCCTGGACGACCGGGATCCGCGGGCAGCGGTGAACGCCGCGGCAGCGGGCTTCGGGCTGCTGGAGAGCCGCACCGAGGGGGGCCTCGAAGAGGTCTACCTGGCGGCGGTGACGGGGGGTGAGTCGTGATGGTCCTGCACGTGGCGCGGCGCGAGCTGCTCGCCTACCTCCAGGCGCCCTTCACCTACGTGGTGGCGGCGCTCTTCCTCTTCATCACGGGCATCTTCTGGGCCTTCTCGCTCGACGCCTACGCCGAGTACACCGGGCAGGCGGCCATGTACGGGGCGGACCCGCTCGGACCGGTCGAGGGGATCCTGGGGCCCTTCGCCAACGCCACGATGCTGATGCTGGTCTTCGTGATGCCCATCATCACCATGCGGGTCCTGGCCGAGGAGCAGCGCGACGGCGTCATGGCGCTGCTGCTGTCCGCGCCCATCAGCTCCGCGGAGATCGTGGCCGGCAAGTGGCTCGGGCTGCTCGCCTTCTTCACCGGTCTGCTGGTGTTCGGGCTGGCCTACGCCCCGATCACCCTGTTCCTCTTCGGCAACCCGCCGCTGCCGCCCTTCTTCAGCGCGCTGCTGGGCGTGTGGCTCGTCGCGGCGCTCGGTTCCGCGGTGGGTGTGATGGCCAGCTCGCTGAGCGGCTCGCAGATCATCGGCGCGGTGGTGGCCTGGGCCGTGCTGCTGGGCATGTGGATCCTGTCGTTCCTGGCCAACACGGACGGGGCGCTCCAGCCTGTCGGCGAGCTGCTCGGGCTGATGGGGCACGCGGACGGCTTCCTCGAGGGCCTCATCCAGAGCAACGATGTGGCCTGGTTCGCCGTCTGGACCGCCTTCTTCCTCTTCGTCGCGCAGCAGCGCGTCGAGTCCCACCGGTGGAGGTAGGGCCATGTTCGTGACCCTCGTCGGACGCTTCCTCGGTGCCGCAGGCCTGCTCTGCCTGCTCGTGTTCGCCACCCTCCGCTTCTTCGTGCCGGACATGCCCGGCCTCAGCTGGCTGGGCGCCGCCGCGGCCGTCGGCGTCTCGGGCTGGATCTACCTGGACTGGGACGCGCTGGTCCGCCTGTTCTCCTCCCGCGGTGGGCGCGAGCAGGGCGTGTCGCTGCTGCTCATCGGCGTGGTCGCGGCCATCGCGGTGCTGCTGCTGCACCTCGCCAACCGCGATCCCCAGCGCTGGGACCTCACCGACGACCAGCGCCACAGCCTGTCAGAGCAGGGCGCGGGCATCATCTCGGCGCTGCCGGCGGACGTGAGCATCGAGGTCATCGGCTGGTTCGTCGGGGCCGGGGATGGGCGGCAGCAGGAGCAGCGGGCGGCCTTCGATCGACTCGCCGCGGCGGTCGCCGAGGTGAACCCCGCGATCCGCTTCTCGACCGTCGATCCGCAGTCCAACCCCCGCCGCGCGCTCGAGGTCGGGGTCAGCGGCAACGGCACGGTCTCGGTCACCGCGCGTGTTGGTGAGGCGGAGCGCAGCGAGCAGCTCTTCTCGCCGGACGAGGGCGATCTGATCAACGCGATCATGCGCCTGGGCCAGGACCGCAAGGCCGGCGTCTACTTCGTCTCGGGGCATGGCGAGTCGGCGCCCGGGGTGGCCGGCCGCGACGGCGTGGGCACGCTGGTGGCGCAGCTCCAGACCGTGGGCTTCCAGGTCCAGACGCTCGACACGATGCGGGTCTCCTCGGTGCCCGCCGACGCGGAGCTGCTGATCCTCGCCGATCCCAAGGCGGCGCTGGCCGAGTCCGAGGTCGCGATGATCCAAAACTGGGTCGAGGAGGGCGGCTCCCTGCTGCTCGCGGTGGAGCCCCAGCTGCCCGGCACGCTGCCGCGGGCGACGGGCTTCGAGGCCGTGCTGCCGACCTGGGGCGTCAAGCTGCGCTCCGACCTGGTGCTGGACGAGCTGATGCACAGCTACTCCGGTGACGCGACGAGCGTCATCTCAGCCTCCTTCGGCTACCACGACATCACCGACGACCTGCAGGTGCCGACCCTCTTCCCCACCGCCCGGTCGGTGGCGGACGTGAACGAGGACCCCGAGAACGTCACGGTCTTCGAGCTGGTCCGTTCCAGCGAGATGGCCTGGGGCGAGACGGGCCTGGAGGCGGGCGAAGCCGAGCGTGGAGAAGACGACACGCAGGGGCCGATCACGCTCGTGACGCTGTCGGAGATCCACCGGGAGCAGGGCAAGGACGGCCGGGTCCTGGTGTCGGGCGACGTGGACTGGCTGACCGACGCGGCGCTGGGCA
>JAJDAI010001146.1 GCA_029261955.1 Deltaproteobacteria bacterium
GTGAGCTTGAGCGTCTCCTTCTCGATGGGCAGCTCACGGACGTCGTAGCCGCGCGCCTTGAAGTCCACGAGGGCCTCGGCGTAGGCGCTGCGAACGCCCTCGTCCGCGTGGGTGGCCCAGGTGCCGTCGATGAGCAGCACGGTCCCGGGGCCGAAGGCTCCCTGGTCGATGCGGCTGTAGAGCACCTGCTCGTTGAAGGCGACGACCATGTTGGCCGTGTCGCCCATGTTCGTGACCTCCTCGGACGCGAAGCGCACCCGGATGCCACTGGCGCCGGCCTTGGAGCGCGGAGGCGGCTCGATCTCAGCCGGGATGATCTCGACGGTCCAGACCCCCGCGCCGGCCTGGGCGCAGACGGTCCCGAAGAGCTGCCCCGCGGTCTGGGCCCCCTCTCCCGAGTCGCTGACGACCTCCAGGATCTGTTGGGAAACCTCGATGACCGGGGGCTCGGCCTTGCGGCCGGCCTCGGCGGGCGCGATGTCTCGCGTGGCGGAAAGTGTCACGGGGGGGCACTCCTTCGGCGCGGCGGGTGTCCGCACGGCGCGTTCCTTTTTGGGGGACTGTGTCAAATGGCGCAGCCGGGGACGTCAGTCACCACAGCCGAGGTCGATGTAGAAGGCGTCGGTCATCAGCCGGGTCTCGACCGCTTCGTGGGCCTTGAGCAGGCGGACCAGCTCGTCGCGATCCTTGAGGAGCCGAGGCAGGTCGCAGGCCTCTTCCTTGGACTTCTCCGCGATCCAGTCGACCAGGCCGAGCAGCTCGCGGTGCTGCGATCGCAGCGAGGTGAGGCGCCAGTGGAACTCGGGGCGCATCTGGCGGAGCTCGTCGAAGAGCCCGCCGGCCTCCTCCTCCTCCTGGAAGTGAGCAATCAGCAGCTCGCGGAGCTCCGTGGCCCCGGCGCCGATGGCGACCGGCGCGCCTTCCGCCGAGAGGGTCGTGATCAGCGACATGAGGTGGCGGTGGGAGTTCGCAGTCCGGTCAGCCACGTCGGACTGGCGCTTGTTCTGCGGTTCGGTGCTGTCGGACTTCATCACGACTCCGGGAGGTGGTCAGCCGCCTGGACTGCATTCCCCGTGCCAGGGGGCTGTGGGGCGAAACACGCGGCCGCGTGCAGGCTTGTGATCGGGGTCAATGGACCGAAAGGCCCGATAAACAGGGCCTCCCGCCGCCTCGAGCCAGAGGGCCCTTCCGGGGGCCTGTCGTCCATCCGAGCCCCACGGAGCTGTGCCATTACACACCCATGTGTGCCGAAACGCATAGGTCGCGAGCGGCTCCTGATCGGAGCTGGTCGATCGGGCGTCGAAGTCCCTGCAGCGCCCCACGCGCGTCCTGCTATGGTTGGCCGGCCCAAACGGGGCACTGAGGACCTTGCATGGACAGTCGACGGGACGCCCTGAAGAAGTTCGCCGGCGCGGTGGCCATCGCCGGCGTCGGCGCAGCGGCCGGTGACGCGAACGCCTCGCTCCCCCGCCAGGCCGCGCCGCGGCCTGCTGGGACGCCGGTGGAGGTGGCTCCGCCCGCACCCAGCAGACCCTGGACGCTGCTGCGTTCGGTCGAGCCGGGGCAGGCCCTGGGTGCCGGATGGCACCTGGCCGACCTGGGCCCTGTGGCAGCCGGCGCCGTCGTGGTGCACCTCGTGGACGTCGAGGGCCGCTCCGCGCGCGTCCACCTGTGCGCCCGGGACGGCGAGCCGGACGGGGTCGCGCACACGGACCGCTTCGATCTGCTGCTCATGAACCGCGGCGACGGACAGACGCCCAGCGACGAGGGCCTGGGCCGCGTCGTCATCGGCCTCGCAGCCATCATCGCGCGCAACGAAGCCGCGGCCCTCGCCGCGCACCCCGAGCTGGCTGGCCTGCTGCCGCACGAGGAGCGACTGCGCTCCTACGTCGACACCAACCGCCTCGCCTGATCTCCCTCCCCGAGCACCATGACCGCCGAAAACGCCCGGTTCACGTTCTCCATCGACGACCGCAGCCTCGCCCTCCTGCTGGACGAAGCGCTGTACCCGCTCGACGCCATCTACGGCGCCGCCTACCTCTTCGTCGACCGCTGCTACATCTTCCTGGACCGACCCGCAGACAAGCAGGTCCAGGTGCGCTTCCGCACGAAGAGCGACTCGACGGAGCAGGACCTCGAGGCCCTGGCCGGTGAGTTCGCCAACGAGCTGCTGAACCAGGTCCTGCGCCTGCGCATCTCCGAGTCCACGAAGAGCATCCGCGAGTACACCCTCGCGCGCGCCTTCTTTGGCGACAGCAGCCAGGCCAGCATCGATGCCCTGCTCGCGGAGCTCGACGCCGAGGAGCTGGCGGACGACCCGCTCGAGATCAACGTGCCCTGGGAGTCGGGCACCTGATGATCGCGCTGCGCTTTCACCGTTCGCTCTACCCAGCCCCCGCCGTGCACGCCGCCGTCGCCGCCTACGGGGAGCTGGCCCGGATCGAAGTCGAGGAGCGGGACGAGGACATCGCGGTCACACTCAGTGACATCGACCCCGACTTCGCCGATCAGGCCGACGAGTTCGCCGACTCCTTCGCCAACCACGTGCTCTTCGAGGCCACCCGCAGCGAGCGGGGCGAGGCTTGAAGTCGCACACCATCGAGCTGCCGCGTCCCCAGGTCGCGGCGGACCAGCTGGGGTTCTTCCGCTTCGGGGACATCGCCGGGCGCGTCCTGCTCACGAACGACGCGGGCGAGTGGCACTTCCTCGGCCGTGAGGACTTCGCGGCCCTGGTCGCCGGGACCCTGCCGGCCGAGCACCCCGAGCGCCCCACGCTGCTGGCGAAGGGCTTCCTGCGCAGCGAGCTGGACCTGGACGCGCTGTCCGAGCGCATCCGCCGCAAGAAGTCCTTCCTGGGCAACGGCCCGCACCTGCACGTCGTCATCACGACCCTGCGCTGCAATCAGGACTGCCGCTACTGCCACGCGTCGCGCACCGACATGGACCAGGTGCAGACGGACATGAGCCTGGAGACGGCCAAGAAGGTCGTCGATCTGGCCATGCAGAGCACGTCGAACTACGTCGCGTTCGAGTACCAGGGCGGCGAGCCCACGGTGAACATGGACGTCATCAAGTTCTGCGTGGAGTACAGCCGGGAGAAGAACCGCTACGAGGGCAAGACCCTCGATCACAGCGTCGTCACCAACTTCACCTACATGACCGAGGAGCACGCCGAGTGGCTCCTCGCGAACGACGTGCTGGTCTGCACGAGCCTCGACGGGCCCGAGGAGCTGCACAACTACAACCGCACCTGGCGCAGCGGCAGCGATGCCTACGGCAGCGTGCGCGAGTGGATGGCCTACTTCAATCGCCGCTGGATCGAGCTGGGGCGGGACCCGCACCTGTGGCACGTGGACGCGCTCACGACGCTCACGCGGCGGTCCCTGGAGCAGTGGAAGGACATCGTCGACCTCTACGTGGGCCTGGGCATCCGCTCGGTTCACCTGCGGCCGCTGAACCCCTTCGGCTTCGCGAGCAAGACCTGGGACCAGATCGGCTACTCCACGGACGAGTACCTCGCGATGTACGAGGAGGCGCTCGACTACATCATCGACCTGAACAAGGCCGGCACGACGATCATCGAGGGCACGGCGGCGGTGTTGCTCAAGAAGATGCTCACGCCGGACGACCCGAACTACGTGGACATCCGCTCCCCGGTGGGCTCCGGAACGGGACAGGTCGCCTACAACTACGACGGAACCATCCTGCCCAGCGACGAAGGCCGGATGATCCACGCCATGGGCGACCCGATGTTCGTCCTGGGGCAGGTGGGTAGCACCTCGTACAGCGAAATCGTGGGTCACCCGACGGTCAAATCGATGGCCGTCGCGTCCCTTCTGGACAGCCTCCCCGGCTGTTCTTCGTGCTGGAACGCGCCCTACTGTGGCGTAAGGCCCTTGCACAACTACCGTCAGACAGGCGATCTTTTCGCCCAGAGGCCGAACACGCCCAAGTGCGCTGAGCACATGACCATCGCCCGCCTGCTCTTCGAGCGGCTTGCGGAGGACACCACGGGCGAGGTAGAGGCCATCTTCCGGCGCTGGACGGTCCAGCGGCCACGCGTGCGGGACGAGGACTGAGATGGCCTTCGAGAAGAAGAAGAAGCTCCCGGGTCTGAACCGCACGCCGCAGGACTTCCTGCAGCCTGAGGAAGCACGCCAGGCACGTGACGCCGAAGGGTCCTCGGATCTGGTTGA
>JAJDAI010001147.1 GCA_029261955.1 Deltaproteobacteria bacterium
CGGCCCCCCACCCCGTAGGGAGAAGGACGGCTCATGGCTTCCTCTGGTGTCTGGCAGATTCCGAAGATCCCCGAGCTGCGCAATCGCCTTCTGGTGATGTGCGCGTTGCTGGGCGTCTACCGCTTCGGCGTATTCATCCCCAACCCGGGGACGGATCGCGCGGCGCTGGGGTCGTTCTTCAACCAGCAGTCCGGTGGGACGCTCTTCGACCTCTACAACATGTTCTCGGGCGGAGCGCTGGAGCAGTTCTCCATCTTCACGCTCGGGATCATGCCGTACATCTCGGCCTCCATCATCATCCAGCTCCTGACCGTGGTCATCCCGGCCCTGGAGCGGCTGCAGAAGGAGGGCGAGGCGGGTCGTCAGAAGATCACCCAGTACACGCGCTACGGCACCATCGCGATCTGCCTCATTCAGGGCTTCGCGATCGCCTACGGCCTCGAGAACATGGCTGCGCCCGGCAGCGACGGCGCGGCTGTCGTGACGAACCCCGGCTGGCACTTCAGGCTGCTGACGGTCCTCACGCTGACGACCGGCTCCAGCTTCATCATGTGGCTCGGTGAGCGCATCTCGGACTGGGGCATCGGCAACGGCATCTCGCTGATCATCATGGCCGGCATCATCGTCCGCTTCCCGGACGCGGTGTTCACGACCTTCGGTCAGCTCCGCACGGGCGAGCAGAACTTCCTGGGCCTGCTGGTCCTGACGCTCTTCGCCCTGCTGGTCATCGCGTTCATCGTCTACTGCGAGCGTGGTCAGCGACGGATCCCGGTGCAGTACGCCAAGCGCGTCGTCGGCCGGAAGGTCTACGGGGGGCAGAACACGCACCTGCCGCTCAAGGTGAACATGGCCGGCGTCATCCCGCCCATCTTCGCGAGCTCGTTGATCATGTTCCCGGCGACCATCGCGTCCTTCTGGCAGGACAATGCGTTCCTGACCGCGGTGCAGGGTCTCTTCATGCCGGGCACGACGACCTACATGGTCTCGTATGCGGCCCTGACGATCTTCTTCTGTTACTTCTACACCTCGGTCACGTTCAACCCGGCCGATGTCGCGGAGAACATGCAGAAGCACGGCGGCTACATTCCGGGCATCCGCCCCGGCAAGCCGACGGCTGACTTCATCGACCGCGTGTTGACCCGACTGACGCTGACCGGCTCGCTCTACATCACCCTGGTCTGCTTGCTGCCCGAGGTCTTGATCTCGCAGGCTCGAGTGACCTTCTACTTCGGCGGCACCGGGCTGCTGATCATCGTGGGCGTCGCCCTCGACCTGGTCGCCCAGATCGAGAGCCACTTGCTGACCCGTCACTACGACGGGCTGATGGGCTCGGACGGCAGCACGATGCGCGGCCGCAGCCGGAGGAGCAGCTGATGCGCCTCATCTTCTTCGGGCCCCCCGGGGCCGGCAAGGGCACGCAGGCCAAGCGGCTGATCGCGGAGCTCGACATCCCCCAGATCTCGACGGGGGACATCCTGCGGCAGCATCGCCGGGCGGGCACGCCCCTCGGCGTCGAGGCCCAGGGCTACATGGACAACGGGAAGCTGGTCCCGGACGACCTGATCATTGCGATGGTCGGCGAGCGCCTGGCCGAGGACGACGCCGGAGTCGGCTACATCCTCGATGGCTTCCCGCGCACGGTGCCGCAGGCAGTCGCGCTGGACGGGCTGCTCAAGCAGCGCGGGCAGTCGATCGACCGCGTCCTGGTGCTCCGTGTGCCCGATACGAACATCATCGCGCGAGTCGTGGGCCGCAGGGTCTGCAAGTCGTGCGGGAACGCCCACCACGTGGAGTTCAATCCACCGAAGGTGGACGGTGTCTGTGACCTCGACGGCGGCGAGCTCTACCAGCGCGCTGACGACACCGAGGCGAAGGTCCGAGTGCGGCTCGATGAGTACACGCACAACACGGCTCCGGTGGCTGCCTATTACGAGCAGCGCGGGATCGTGCGGGAGATCGCTGGTGTGGGCCTGATCGATGACGTTTTCGGGCGTCTGAAGGGCGCGTTGGGGTAACCCGAAGTGGAAGTAACAGGCGCAGTTGTTGCCCTCGAGCCGAATCGCATGTATAGGGTCCGGCTCGCCAAGGGTGGCGTAATCAGCGCCCATGCAGGCGGGGACCTGCGGATGAAGATCGTCCGCTTGATTCCCGGTGACAGAGTCCTGGTGAAACTTAGTGAATTGGATCCGAGCCGCGGCCGGATCGTGCGGCGGCTTACAGCCGCCACGGAGCAGGAACGATGAAGGTCAAGGCCTCCGTCAAGAAGATGTGCGACAAGTGCCGCGTTATTCGCCGGCGTGGAATCGTGCGCGTGATCTGCGAAAACCCGAAGCACAAGCAGCGGCAGGGATAGGAGAAGACCATGGCACGTATCGCCGGCGTCGATATTCCCCGTCACAAGACGGTTCGGATCGCGCTTACCTACATCTACGGGATCGGTCAGGCCAGTGCGGCCCGGATCGTGAAGGAAGCGGGCATTGACCCGAACACCCGTGCTCAAGAACTGACTGAAGGTGAGATCGCCCGCATCCGCGGTGTGATCGAGACCAGCTGTCAGGTCGAAGGTGACCTCCGCAAGGAGGTAGCCATGAACATCAAGCGGCTCATGGACCTGAACACGTATCGGGGCCTCCGCCACCGCCGTGGGCTTCCGGTCCGCGGTCAGCGTACGCACACCAACGCTCGTACCCGCAAGGGGCCGCGCCGTGTCGTGGCGCGCAAGAAGGGCAAGAAGTAGCCATGGCCGGTCCGCAGCGTAAGCAGAAGAAGAAGGTCCAGAAGAACGTCGCCGTGGGCGTCGCTCACATCCGTGCGACCTTCAACAACACCATCGTCACCATCACCGACGCCAACGGCAACGCGCTGTCCTGGTCGTCGGCCGGCGTCCGCGGCTTCAAGGGCTCTCGTAAGAGCACTCCCTTCGCCGCTCAGCTGGTCGCTGAGGACGCTGCCCGCAAGGCCATGGAGCACGGGCTCAAGAGCATCGCGGTCCACGTCAAGGGTCCCGGGTCCGGTCGCGAGTCGGCGCTTCGTGCGCTGTCGAGCGTCGGCCTGAAGATCACCCTCATCCGTGACACCACCCCCATCCCCCACAACGGTTGCCGCCCTCCCAAGCGGCGCCGGGTCTGAGGTAGAGACATGGCTCGCTACAACGGTCCTGTTTGCCGCTTCTGCCGTCGTGAGGGGCTCAAGCTCTTCCTGAAGGCGGAGCGTTGCTTCACCGACAAGTGCTCCTACGAGCGCAACCAGTACCCCCCTGGCCAGCATGGTCAGGCGCGCCGCCCGCGCGTGTCGGAGTACGGTTTGCAGCTTCGTGAGAAGCAGAAGGTGAAGCGCATCTACGGTCTGCTCGAGAAGCAGTTCCGCGCTTACTACACCGAGGCTGTGCGCCGGAAGGGGGACACGGGTGAGAACCTGATGGCCCTCCTCGAGAGCCGCCTCGACAACACGGCGTTCCGTCTCGGCTTCGCCGGGAGCCGTGCCCAGGCCCGCCAGATGGTGCGCCACGGTCACGTCCTGGTGAACGACAAGCGCGTCAACATCGCCAGCTACTCGCTGCGCGCTGGTGACGTCCTCTCCGTCCGGGAGAAGGGTCAGAAGCTGCAGTTCGTCCAGGACGCGCTGGAGCGGGCCATCAACCGGCCGCAGATGACCTGGCTTGAGCTCGACCGTGACAAGTTCTCGGGCACCTTCACGTCGACTCCGGTCCGCGCGGAGCTGACGTTGCCCATCCAGGAGCACCTCATCATCGAGCTGTACTCCCGCTGAGTCCTGAGGCGCCTCCGGGCGTCACGACGGACCAGGGCCGGCCGCTTGAGCGGTTCGGCGCTGGGGAGACACCGAGATCACAATCGCCTCGGACGCGAGGCAGTAGAGGAATTCGATGACCGAGATCCATCGGAACTGGCGCACCCTGATTCGTCCGCGGAACCTCGTCCAAGAGGACGTTCGGGACCCGCTGCGCTACGGCAAGTTCGTCGCGGCCCCGCTTGAGCGTGGCTTCGGCGTGACCCTGGGCAACGCGCTCCGGCGCGTGCTGCTGAGCAGCCTCCAGGGCACGGCGATCGTCTCCGTCCGCATCGACGGCGTGCTGCACGAGTTCAGCACGGTCGAAGGCGTCATCGAGGACGTCACCGACATCATCCTCAACCTCAAGGCCGTGCTCATCAAGATGCACACCTACGAGGCGCAGACCTTCGTGCTCGAGAAGACGGGCACCCGGGGCGAGCAGATCGAGGTGAAGGCCGGCGACATCCAGACGGTCGGCGACTCCGAGATCATGAACCCCGATCACCACATCTGCACGCTGGCCGGCGAAGGCCACCTGCGGATGGAGCTTCGGGTCGAAAAGGGCGCCGGCTACGTGCCCGCCGATCGGAACAAGGATCCGGAGGCGCCCATCGGGACCATCCCGATCGACGCCATCTTCTCGCCCATCCAGCGCGTCAACTACCTGGTGAGCAACGCCCGCGTGGGCCAGCGCACCGACTACGACAAGCTGGTGCTCGAGGTCTGGTCCGACGGAACCGTCGAGCCTCCGGACGCCGTGGCGTTCGCGGCCAAGATCCTCAAGGAGCAGCTCCAGATCTTCATCAACTTTGATGAGGAAGAGGAGCCGACCATGGAGGACGAGGAGCCGGAAGAGGAGTGGAACGAGAACCTCTTCAAGACGGTCGATGAGCTCGAGCTCAGCGTCCGGTCGGCGAACTGCCTGCAGAACGCCAACATCAAGTACATCTACGAGCTGGTCGAGAAGACCGAGGCTGACCTCCTCAAGACCAAGAACTTCGGCCGCAAGTCGTTGAACGAGGTCAAGGAAGTCCTGGCTGAGATGGGTCTCACGCTCGGGATGAAGCTCCACAACTTCCCGCGGATCCGCGAGCAGGAGTAACCCCTCGGGGTTGCCGCTCGCGCGGAGTCGAAGATGCGTCATCGCAAGTCTGGTCGCCAGCTGGGACGGAACTCGTCCCATCGCAAGGCGATGTTTCGGAACATGGCCACGAGCCTCCTTGAGCACGGTCGGATCAAGACGACCGATGCGAAGGCCAAGGAGCTCCGGCGTGTTGTCGAGCGCCTGATCACCCTCAGCAAGCGGGTCCCGCCCAGCGCCATCGAAGCGGCGTCGGGGGACGACGTTCGTAGCCTGAAGATGCGGCGGCTCCACGCCGTGCGCCAGGCGCGGAAGTGGGTCGCCAACCGCGACGTGCTCCAGAAGCTGTTCAGCGAATACAGCGAGCAGTTCCAGGACCGCCCCGGTGGCTACACGCGCATCA
>JAJDAI010001148.1 GCA_029261955.1 Deltaproteobacteria bacterium
ACCCACCTGTCCCTGGACGAGCTGGCGACCCGCTACGACGCGCTCGAGCCGGCGCCGCAGGGCACGGGTCGCGTCACCCTGCTCCTGGCCCGCGGGCTCGACCACTCGCGCACCGTCTACGAGCGCGTGCTGCTCACGAAGGACGGCATGCCCGGGGACCGCTGGCAGCCGAAGGCCGAGGGGGTCGACGACGATCAGCTGGCCGTCATGGGTCACCGCGTGACCGAACTCATCGCCAACGGGCAGCCGCAGACGCTCTTCGGCGACAACATCGCCCTCGACATGGACCTCAGCGAGGAGGCCCTGCCCATCGGCAGCCGCGTGCGCCTGGGCGACGCCGTCTTCGAGGTCACCCCGAAGCCCCACACGGGGTGCAGCTACTACGCCGAGCGCTTCGGCGCCGACGCGCTGCGCTTCACCCGGGAGCCCGAGCGCCGCGCGCAGCACCTGCGCGGCATCTACCTGCGCGTCGTGGAGCCTGGCGAGGTCTGGCTCGGCGCCCCGGCGACCCTGCTCGCTTGATCCGAGCGGCATGAGCTACCAGCCCGGCAACCCGCTGATCGTGCAGGGGGATCTGACGATCCTCCTGGAGGTGAACGCGCCGCTGTTCGCCGAGGCGCGCGACGCGCTGCTGGGCTTCGCCGAGCTCGTGAAGAGCCCCGAGTACGTGCACACCTGGCGGCTGACGCACCTCAGCCTCTGGAACGCGGCGGCGGCCGGGCACAGCGCCGACGAGATCGTCGAGCAGCTGGAGCGCTACGCCAAGTACCCGGTGCCGCCGGCGGTGCCCGAGCGCATCCGCGGGGTCCTGAGCCGCTACGGCGCCCTGCGGCTCGTGCAGGACGGGCCATGGCTGCGCCTGGAGTAGGACGATCCCCACGACGTGGACACCGTGCGCCACCTGGCCCCGGTCGCGGACCTGCTGGGCGACGACGTCGGCGGCACCGCCCTGCGCATACACCCCCGGCGCCGCGGCGAGCTGAAGCGGGCGCTCGTCTCGTTGGGGCACCCGGTCCAGGACCTCGTGGGCTTCGACGACGGCGACGCCCTCGACATGAAGCTCACCACCGAGCTGCCCACGGGCGAGGCCTGGGGGCTTCGGGACTACCAGATCGAGGCCGTGGACTCCTTCACCATGGGGCCCGCCGCCGGCTCCGGGGTGGTCGTCCTGCCCTGCGGCGCCGGCAAGACCCTGGTGGGCATCGCGGCCATGGTCCGGCTCGGCATGCGCACCCTCATCCTCTGCACCGGCCAGGTGGCGCTCCAGCAGTGGCGGCGCGAGATCCTTGCGCGCACCACGCTCACCGAGGACGAGGTGGGCGAGTACTCGTCGCGCGTCAAGGAGCTCAAGGCGGTCACCCTGACCACCTACCAGCTGCTCACCTGGCGGCGCGCGAAGGGGGCGGCCCCGGCCCACCTGGGGCTCTTCTCCGACGCCCGCTGGGGCCTGATCGTCTACGACGAGGTGCACCTGCTGCCCGCGCCCATCTTCCGCGAGGCGGCGGGCGTGCAGAGCCGGCGGCGCCTGGGGCTGACCGCCACCCTGGTGCGCGAGGACGGCCTGGAGGGCGACGTCTTCGCCCTCATCGGGCCGCGCACCTACGACCTGCCGTGGAAGCAGCTGGAGCGGCAGGGCTGGATCGCGGCGGCGCGCTGCGTGGAGATCCGGGTGCCCCTCTCGCCCGAGGATCGCGTGAAGTACGTGAAGGCCTCGCCGCGCAGCAAGTTCATGATCGCTTCGAAGAACCCCCGCAAGGGCGCGGTGATGGCCGAGCTGCTGGAGCGCCACGCGGACGAGCCCTGCCTCGTGCTCGGCACCTGGATCGACCAGCTGGAGTTCCTGGCCCGGCGCTTCGGCATGGCCCTGGTGACCGGCAAGACGCCCACGGCGGAGCGCCAGGAGACCTTCGAACGCTTTCGCCGCGGCGAGCTCCGCACCCTGGCGCTGTCGAAGGTGGGCAACTTCGCCATCGACCTGCCCGACGCGTCGGTCGCCATCCAGATCTCGGGCAGCTGGGGTTCGCGGCAGGAGGAGGCGCAGCGGCTGGGCCGGGTGCTGCGCCCGAAGGGGGGCGCCAACCAGGCCGTCTTCTACACCCTGGTCAGCGGCGACACGCGCGAACAGGAGGCGTCGGAGCGCCGGCAGCTCTTCCTGGCCGAGCAGGGCTACCCCTACCGCATCGAGACGGCGTCCTGATGCGGGCGGTCTCGGTCCTGGAGGTGAGCGCTCCCTCGATCTGGTCGGAGATCGAGGCCGTGCTGCCGACGAAGCTCGAGGCGCTGGATTCCCGCCGGCGGATCGTCGTCGACGAGGCCGTCCTGCTGGCGTCCTTGCACGAGGCCGGCCTCGATCCCCTCATCCGCTACGCGCACCGCGGCGCCGCCGAGATCGAGGCCGCGCGCCACGATCTCGAGGAGCGCGTGGCGGGCCTTCCCCTGGAGGCGCGGCGGGTCCTGCTGAGCGCCCAGCGGCACGCGCTGGAAGGCGCGGTGTCCGCCGATCACGCCTGGGACCCGCGGGACGACGCGCCCTGGATCACCGAGCTGCACCAGGCGGGTCTGCTGGCCCCGCTGATGGAGGACGGCTCCATCCAGATCGGCCGCTTCCGCCTGCACCCCGACCTGAGCCCGCCGCCCGCGATGACCTACGACTTCGGCGAAGCGGTGATGGACGAGACCGAGGATCTGTCCGAGGCCGGGCCGGGCGTGCTGGCCCTGCTTCACGACGTCGCGGCCCTGGCGGCGGCCCTGCACCGGCGCCCGGCCCGACGCACCCACGCGGGCCTGGTGGGCAAGGCCGACGCCCGCGCCCTGGGGCGTCTCCTGGCCGACGACGAGCTCATCGGCAGCGGCGAGCTGGAGGCCCACCCCACCTGGGGGCGCGCCCTGGCCGCCCTGGAGGCGCTCGGCGCGGTGTCCCTCGACCCGCTCTCGCGGGAGCTCTTCGTGGACCTCGGCATCGAGGAGCTGCTCGCGGGCCGCGCCGAGCACGCCGTCGATCGCATCGTGCACCGCCTCGTCGATCGCGACCTGCAGGTGGTGCTGCCGGCCGTGCGCGCGGCCTTGAAGCAGGCCGGGCCAGGCGCGGTGGATGAGCTGGTCTTCCTGGAGCTGCTGGCCGCCCAGGATCGCGAGGTCCTCTTCCCACCCTGGTGGCGCGAACACGGCCCCGTCTACCCAGGCCCCGACGATCTGCACGCGCGGCCCTACGACGACGCCGGCTGGCAGCGCGTGGAGCGCCGCATGATCGAGGTGGTCCTGCGGCGCGTGGAGCGGCTCGGGCTCATCCGGCGGGCGCTCGGGGTCTTCGCGGGCACGGCCGACGGGCGGCGCTGGGCCGGGGTCGAGGCCGCCGAGGCGCCGCCGATCTGGGTCACCTCGGACCTCGAGGTGCTGGTGCCTCCCGGCGCGCTCTGGCCCTGGGAGCAGTTCCAGCTGGAGCGGCTCGCGCGCTGCCTCTCGCGGGACGTCGCCGACCGCTACCGCCTGGACCGTGAGTCGCTCCAGGGCTGGCTCGCCACCCACGAGCTCGACGAGGCGCTGGCGCTGCTGCGGCGGCGCGCGGCGGGCCTGCCTCCCGCGGTGGAGGAGACGCTTCGCCAGTGGGCGCTCGCCGCCACCCGGCTGGTGCTCACGCGCGGCGTGGTCCTGCCGTGAGCGAGGGACGTCTCTCCGATGGGCTGCTCTGGCAGGGCTTCGACTACCGCTGGGACAAGCACCCTCACCGCCTGTCCTACCTGGGCTCCTGGTTCGACTACGAGTTCAGCCGCCGTCTGCAGGCGGAGCACTCCTTCGAAGCCAAGATCGGCGCCTTCCCCGGCGACCGCGCCGACTACGGCGTGGGCTACGGCCTGTTCCGCGCGCGGGACGTCTTCGTCGGCTTCGGCCAGCGGGCCGGGATCCGGCTGGCGGCGCCGCTGGGTCGACTCTTCGGGGTGGGCGATCCCATCACCATCCGCCTGCCCTGGGCCGATCTCCAGAGCACCTGGACCGGCCCGCGCGCCGGCTTCGAGCGCGCCGCGGTGGTGCTCAACGGCTTCCACCTGGCCGTCGACCCCGACATGGACCGCGTCGACGGCGATCCCTGGACCTCGGGCTGGCACCTGGGTCACCTGGGCTTCTGGATCCCCCAGGACTCGGTGCAGCTGGAGGGCGGGGAGCTGAGCTTTCGCCTGGAGCGCCGCTTCGGCCCCGCCCTGAGCCCCGACCCCTTCACCGAGCCCCACCCCCGGGGCCCCGGCCGCTGGCCCGAGTCGGCGACCTGCGTCTACCGGCTGACGCTGCACTACGCCGTGATCGCCGGGGCCGCCGCGGACTTCGCCTTCGAGCCCCAGGAGCTGCCCCTCAGCGCGACGCAGCCGACGACCAGCCACCGCGCCTCGGAGCAGACGCTCTGGTCCGGCCCCTCGGGCTTCTCGGGGGCGATGCCCGCGATCAGCGGCTTCGACGTCGCCCTGCAGGACGCGCGCGACCCGGACCGGGACACCGTGCGGGATGCTCGCTACATCCGCGAGCTGCGCGTGGCCCTCGGCCCGGCCCGCTTCGACCCGGCGACGGGCAGCCTGCGGGCTCGCACGATGTTCGCCTTCAGCAACGACGGGGACCTGCCGGGCACCGCCAAGGACTGGCGGCTGAGCGGCAGCGTCAAGACGGTCGGGCTGTTCTTCCGGGACGGGACCCTGCCCTCGTGGAAACGCCGTCGGGGCTTCGTGGAGAACGGGTCCTTCGGGGGCCTGGACGAGCCCCTGCGCGACGTGCAGGCGGCGCCGGGGCGCTTCCCCACCTGGGCCTGAGGTCGCTCAGTAGCCGAGGGCCTGCGCGACCTGGTCTGCGGCGCCCCCGATGCGCTCCTGGAACTCCCAGGTCACGCCCAGGAACATCCACGGCCCGCCGAGCACCCGGTCCGTGTCCCGGATGTAGGGCATCACGACCACCAGCACCTCGGGCCAGCCCTTCTTGCGGCCCGGCTTCACCATGCCGATGAAGCCTGCGTTGAGCGTCTCGTCGAGCGTGCCCAGCGACAGCCGCTGGCGCACCGTGCCGCCGAGCCGCAGCCGCACCGCCGTCGCCTCGCCATCCAGCACCTCGGCCATCACGGCCGCCTGGTGCTCGATCGTCCAGTCGGTCTTGTGCAGCAGCAGGTCCAGGGCCGCGTCGTAGATGAGCTGGTCGTCGGCCACGTCCAGGAACATGTGGTGGTAGTTGAATGTGGCGCCGTAGACCGCGATGACCGGGCCGAGCTTCAGCTTCAGGACCGGGCTCAGCCGAACCCCCAGGGTGAAGGCGGCGCCGAGGTTCTCGTGGGGATGAACCTGGCGGGCGTCGTAGCTCCTGGCGGCGATGACGTCGAAGGGGACCCGGCCGTTCACGGTGGGGTAGTGCAGCGTCGCGACGCCCGTGGCGTGGAACTCGAAGAGGTCGACGGGCCGGATGCTGAAGCGCGGCCCCACGTCCAGGAAGCTGGGCGTGATGCGCAGGTAGCCGCCGCCGCCGATGTAGGTGCGCTGCAGGACCAGGCTGTCTTTGCGCGCCAGCGCCGTCTGCGGCACCGCGGAGACCTCGCCCATCACCCCCAGGGGGAAGAACTGCACCCCCACCCGGGCCTTGAGGAAGATCCAGGGATCGGGACGCTCGGGGCCTTCGGGGTAGTCCGCGAGGGCGGGGCCCGCGCTCAACAACGCCAAGGAGAGGATCACGAGCAGGGACAGACGTCGCATGGGGGGATCCTACTCCCGGCGGTTCCAGCCGTTCTCATAGTCCAGCTCGCCGTAGCGGTTCCAGAACTGGAGCGTGAGCTCGTCGTCAACGATCTCGAACCACGTGAAGCCTTCGAACTGGTAGTCACCGAAGTGGGCCGGCTGCACGTCCTCGATGGGACGCAGCTTCGCGCCCGCGCCGGACACCACGAAGCGGGTCCCACCGCAGCGCTGCTCCAGCCACTCGCGGTCGTGATCGTGGCCGCAGAGGTAGAGGTCGGCGCTGCCGCAGATGTGCTCGTCGAAGAGCCGCTTGAGGTGGATGCCCGACAGGTCCAGCTCGGGCGGGAAGCCGTCGTAGGCGCCCGCGTTGCCGTGCAGCCCGTTGCTCACGTAGGGGTGGTGGCCGTAGACGATGCGCCAGGCGCCCTCGCGGTCCTGGGCCAGCAGGTCCTTCAGCCAGCGGTCCTGGGCCTCCAGCTCGGGCCCCAGGCTGCCGGGGAACTGCGTCGCCTGCGTGTCCAGCGCCACGAACTCCACGTTGCTGTGCCGGTGGCTGTAGTGCCGCGCCGGCATGATCCACTTGTCGGAGACGTCGGTGTAGGCCACCTGAAACTCGGCCCGGTCGTTGGACGGGACCAGCAGGCCGTAGTCGTGGTTGCCGAGCACGGCGTAGAACGGCAGGTCCAGCCCGGCGTAGGGCAGCTCGAACTTCTCCTGCCACTGGAGATCGTCGAGGGCGTTGACCCCGCTCTCGTAGATGTTGTCGCCGAGCAGCAGCACGAAGTCGCAGCCCTGGTCGGCGCAGACCGCCGCCATGGCCTCCGCGACGTCGTACTGGGCCTCGTTGCCCTCGCCCGTGTCGCCCAGGGCGATGAAGCGCACGGGCTCGTGGTCGATGGGCGGGGGCGGGGGCGGCGGCGGGCAGCCCAGGAGCGGGCACAGCAGCAGCACGAGGATCGAGGCGGGCAGGGCTCGGGTCATGGCCGGAGGATCCCACGCCGGCCGCGCAGGCGCCACGGGGGTGTTCGCTCGGTCGGCCCCGGGGCTCAATCCAGCCAGCCCTCGAGGAACCAGCCCTCGTCTTCGCGGTAGACCTGCGCCACCGCCCCCCTGCCCTGCACCTGCCAGGTGCGCCGCCGCTGCTCGGTGGCCCACCAGCGCCCCGAGACGTCCCAGGGGCCGAAGCAGCGCTCGGCGGGCTGCCAGCCCCCCCGGTGGCGGAAGCCGCTGGGGCAGCCCGCGCGCAGCTCCACCTCGATCCGTTCGGGCGGGCACACGCGGCGAAAGGCGGCGGGGACCCTCCCCGAGGGGGTGCGGTCGGGCACCAGGGACTCGGGCTCCTGGAGGCGCCGCCCCCGAGCCCGCAGGCCGCCGGCCACCGCCACCGACTGGCGCTCGTCCGCGAAGAGCGCGGCCTGGGGCAGGAGCACCCCGAACTGCTCGACCCCCACCTCGGCCGCCAGGTGCGCCAGCGTGATGGGCAGGGCGCCCGGCGGCGCGGCCCGCGGTCCGGTCAGGCGCTCCTGGTCCGCGGGGCGCGGGCCCACCTCCTGGGCCGTGAGCCGCACCGACAGCACCCCGCCGGGCAGGGTCAGCCGCTCCAGCTCCACCTTCACGAGGTCCATCCACAGCCGCAGCGAGCCCGAGGGCGAGGCCGATCCCGTCTCCAGGTGCAGCGGCTCGCCGCCGTCGATGCACAGCTCCCACTGCAAGACACGGCAGGCGAGGCCCTCGCGGTCCAGCGAGCCGATCAGGCGCTCCAGGGGCTCCTTGAGCAGGAAGCGCAGGGCCTCGGTCTGCACGATGCCGTACTCGGCGTGCACGGTCACCGAGTCGTCGCGGGGCTCCGGGGCCGGCACCAGCGTGCCGCGATCGATGCCGCGGGCGAGGCGGTGCAGGGCGGCGCCGCGGGCCCCGTAGCGCCGGGCGACGCCCGCGGGCGGCAGCAGCGCGAAGGCCCCCAGGGTCCGGATCCCCAGGCGCTTGAGGGACTCGATGAGCACCAGCGCGTCGGGCAGCAGCTCCACCGGCAGGGGGCGCAGGAAGGCCTCTTCGTCCCCTGAAGGCACGACCGTGGACGCGATGCTGCCCAGGCGCCCCTCCAGCACCGCCGCCGCGCGCGCGCAGAAGCGGGTGCCCGCCATGCCCACCCGCACCGGCAGGCCGAGGATCCGGGTGACCTCCCGCAGCTCGTCCAGGAAGCCCCCCTCCCCCTCGTCGCGGTAGCGGCGCTCCAGGCCCACGAAGGACGCGTAGATCACGCCGGAGCCGGTGGTCTCGAAGCTGGGGGTGAGGCTGCGCACCGCCTCCTCCAGGTCCCGGTGCGTCTCGGCCAGGGCCTGCAGGTCGACCTCCCGCACCACCAGCTCCGGCGCGAGCGAGGTGGCGGTGACCGCGGTCATGCCCCGCTTGACCCCATCCAGGCGGGCGTTGGGCGAGGCAGCGACGATCAGCCGGCGCCCGTCGTCGGGATCGACCAGCCCCAGCCCGCCCTCCGGGTCCTCTCCGAAGGATCGAAGCGCGACCTGCAGGCGGAAGTCGGGCACGTAGAGGCAGGCGATTCGGGAGGGCTTGATCACTGAATGTATTTTCAGTGTTCCGCGCGCAGGATCAAGGACGAAAGCGAGGCCTCGGGATCCACCGCCAGGGGAGAGCGCCCCCGGACGCAGGTCGAGCGCCCCAGGAGATCGGGCTGCCCGTGCTAGCGTTTCTGCATCCGGCTGGAGGAGGCGCGCGATTCAGACGCCCAGCTGGCTGTGGGGAGCACCTGGGGAGGTGGCGGTGGCAGACGCGGAACAAGGCGCGCTGGAGCGTGAGATCCAGCAGCTTCACGCACGGGTCGCGGAGCTGGAAGGCGAGCTCGCGGTTGAACGAGGGCAGCTCGCTGCGGCGCCCGCGGGCGATGCACCGCACCGCGCGCTCTCGAGCATCGCGCAGTACCGCGAGCTCATCGAGAACCTGCACGCCGGCCTCGTGGTGCACGCGGCGGACACGAGCATCTTGCTCTGCAACGCGACCTCGGCCGAGCTGCTGGGGCTGAGCATGGACCAGATGAGGGGCAAGACCGCCCTCGATCCGGCCTGGTGCTTCATGGACTCCGAGGGCGCGCCGATGCCCCTCGAGGACTACCCCGTCAACAAGGTGCTGGCCACCGGGGCCCCGCTGCGCAACTTCGTGGTCGGCATCAACCGGCCGCTCACCGAAGACCGGATCTGGGCCCTCTGCAACGCCTACCCCGTCTGGAGCGCGCCGGGGCAGCTCCAGCAGATCGTCGTCACCTTCATCGACATCAGCGAGCAGCGCCGGGCCGAGGCAGCCACCCGTCGCCTGGAAGAGCAGCTGCTCCAGACCCAGCTCATCGAATCCGTCGGCCTGC
>JAJDAI010001149.1 GCA_029261955.1 Deltaproteobacteria bacterium
GACGTCGTGGTCATCGACGAGGCCAGCCAGCTGGACGTCCTCGGGCTGGTCGCGTTCGCCCTGGGCAAGCAGGTCGTCGTCGTGGGGGACAACGAACAGGTCAGCCCGGCCGCGGTCGGCCAGGACCAGATGCGGGTGCAGGCGCTGATCGACCAGTACCTCGCGGGCGTCCCGAACGCGATGCTCTACGAGGGGCGGACCTCGATCTACGACCTCGCGCGGCAGGCGTTCGGCGGTCGGATCCGCCTGCGCGAGCACTTCCGCTGCGCGCGCCCGATCATCGAGTTCAGCAACGCGCTCTGCTACGAGCACAGCATCGTCCCCCTCCGGGACACCTCCCGGTCGACGCTACTGCCGCACGTAGTGAGCGAGCGGGTGACGGGCCTTCGTGACGGCAAGGTCAACGCGGAGGAGGCGCTGGCCGTTGCGAGCCTGGTCGCGGCGATGTGTCGGATGGACGCCTACAAGGGCGTCTCCATGGGGGTGGTGTCCCTCCTCGGCTTCGAGCAGGCCCAGGCGGTGGAGCGCCTGCTCTCCCAACACATCGATCTCGTCGAGATCCAGGAGCGACGCATCGTCTGCGGCACCTCCGCCCAGTTCCAGGGCGACGAGCGGGATGTCATGCTCCTGTCGATGGTCGAGGAGCCTCCTGACGGCGGGGTGCATCGACTCCAGGAGCGCCCCGAGTACAAGCAGCGGCTCAACGTCGCGGCGAGCCGCGCCCGCGACCAGCTCTGGGTGGTCCACTCCGTGGATCCGCAGCACTTCAAGGGCCAGGACCTCCGCGGTCTGTTCCTGAAGTACGTCCAGAACCCCGATGCCGCGGTGAGGGCCCTGGATCGGGTCAAGGTTGTGGGGGACTCCCCCTTCGAGGTCGCCGTGGCCGGTGACCTGCTCGGCCGGGGCTACGAGGTCGAGCCCCAGTTCCCGGTCGGTGCGTACCGCATCGATCTGGTCGTGACGGGACCCGGCGGGGCGCGGGTCGCCATCGAGTGCGACGGGGAGCGCTATCACGGTCCCGACGAGCTGCAGGGGGACCTGGAGCGCCAGGGGATTCTCGAGCGCCTCGGGTGGCGCTTCATCCGCATCCGGGGTGCCGCGTACTACCGAGACCCGAAGGTGGAGATGGACCGGGTCGCGGAGCGGCTCGGGGAGCTGGGAGTCGGGCCTGGTGGACAGACGGACCGGGTCGCGGAGGGGAGGGGGGCCGAGCTCCTTGCCAGGGTCCGAGCGCTTGCGACGGAGATCCGAGCGGAGTGGGCCGCCGCGAAGGCCGAGGGGGATGGGGATGACGACCCGCCCTCGACGCCGGAAGCGGGCGAGCCACAATCGGGCTGGCCTCCACCCGCTAGCCCAGTCCGGGCCCCAGGGGCCGCCCGGCCGCCGGCGCCGCTGCGACTCGAGCCCGGGGCGGGACGTCGGCCTGGTGTTGGCCGTCATCGAGCGAGTGAGGAACACGAGAGCCGGCTGCTCGCGGTGATCGACTCGTCCTGGCGGGGGAAGTCCTTCCTGACGGCACGGGCAGGGATCCCGGAGGCAGCGTGGCTGCCCAGCATCAGGAGTCTCCTGGAGGATGGTCGCATCGAGCGGCGTGGGGAGAAGCGGGGCACCCAGTATCGGCGGCGCATCGGTGGGGCGGCGAGCGCGGACCAGCCGTCTCTTCCCTTGCACGACGGTGTCGCCGGCTCTGCAACGGGGGGCGGCCGAACAGCGGACAGGGGGCCGACCGGGCCACGTCGGCCTGTAGCGGCTGCTTCAGGGCCGTCCAGCGGGACCGATGTGGACGAGCGGGTCGGGCTGCAAGTAGCCGATCCCGAGGCGGCGCGCGGCACGCCCTCGATGGCGCCCCTGCGGCTACGAGCAGGAGGCGAAACGAGTCGAGCTGCGCCGGCTTCCGCCCAATCGGACCCATTGACCCGGGCCGTGGCCAGGTTCCTTCCCGACTCAGCCCAGAAGTGCACTCTCTGCGGCGAGCCCGCGAAACTCGTGGTGGGGGGGCGGGGCCTCTACTGGCTGTGCACGTCACCCACCTGCATCGGGCCGCGCTCGCTGGATCTGGCCGACCTCAGGCTTTTCTTGGACGGGATGGCCAACGTCGTGACTTGCGGTGCCTGTGGGGGGCGACTGGCCGTTCTCAGTCACGCGAATCAGACGAAGCTCAAGTGCCGGCACTGCCTGATTGAGGAGAGCTGGGAAGAACTGCGGGATCGGATGCTGGCGAGAGGAAACGGGAGTGACTGACGCAGTGCATACGACCCCCGTCTCCTCCCACCTCGAAGCCGAGCTGCGCGACTACACCCGCCAGCACGGCCTCGTGGTCTGGCTCGACAAGGAGGGGCTCTACACCGCCCTGACCGACGAGCTCGGCCAGCGCTACGCCGCCGGCACCTTCCCCTTCCCGGTGGTGGGCCTGCGGGGCAGCTACCTGGAGGCGATGCTCGCCCTGGAGCACCTCTTCGACACCGTCGACCCCACGCCCCTGGTCCTGCATCTGCCTGGCCACAACGAGGAGTCCGTGCGGTCGACGCCGCTGCTGGAGCTCTACCGCCCCGGCCGGCGCTTCAGGAAGGGGCTCGACACCCTGGTGACCGAGGCGGCCGCCGGCCGGATCCGACCCGAGGCCATCCGGGAGTTCCTGGAGTCCGGGCCTGCGGACCTGGCGTCCGCCGATGCCTGGCTCGCCCGTCAGCTCCAAGTGCCTGGGGGTGGCCTCTCCAGCCAGCTCGACGCGATGGCACCGGCCGCCGTCCTGGACGACCTGTTGAGCCGTGGCCATGTGGCTGGGCGCATCAGCGACAGCGGTGATCGGACCGCGTTGTGGGACTGGCTCGAGGTGCGCCTGGGAGTCGATGAGCCCTGGCGCGAGCGGGCCGGTGACGATGAGCGTCCCGACGACATCGCCACGGTCGTGACGAGCTGGGCGCTGTGTGTGGAGTACGTGCACGACCTGGCCCGCGCTCCTCACGCCGATCTGCTCCGCCGCCTGGCCGCCCTGCCCCCGGCGGTAGCCGGCGCTTGCTCCGAGGTCGCCGCCCACCTGCGGGAACGCCACCCAGAGCACTACGAGCGCACGGCGCGTGAGGTCCAGATCTGGCTGCACGCCGAAGAGGCGGTAGCGACCCCCGAGGACCTCGGCCGCATCGACACCTTTCCTTACGAGGAGGACGCCGTCCTGCGCGCCGCGATCTCCGCGCTGC
>JAJDAI010001150.1 GCA_029261955.1 Deltaproteobacteria bacterium
GCCGATGCCGTGGTGCTCGCCGCGGGCGCCCTGGGCAGCCCCGCGCTCATGGTGCGCAGCGTCGGCCGGAGCGCGAAGCTGCGCTGCCTGCCCGCCAACCGGGAGGGCCACATCGGCGGCGGCCTGGGCTTCAACTACGGCACGCCGGTCGTCGCCCGCTGGAACGACGCGCTGCCGCGCCCCGGCTACGACGGCCTGCAGGTCGCATTCGTGGCCACGAAGGCCGGGGACGAGACCTTCATCCTGGAGAACGGCTTCCTGCCGCCCGGCGTCATGGCGCCGGTCGTGCCCGGCGTCGGCCCGGAGCACCTGCGCTGGATGCGCGACTTCGGGCGCCTGGGCATGTGCGTGAACACGATCGGCGGGCACAACGACGGCCGGATCGACGCCATGGGCCGGATCCAGTACCGCATCGGGGAGGAGGCCATGGGGACCATCCACGAGTCCCTGGCGACGATGATCGACATCTACCTGCACGCCGGGGCAGGCGAGGTGGGGCTCAGCGGGCTGCTGCGCAACGGGGGCGTCCCGCAGACCTTCGGGCCCGAGAGCAAGGGGGACGTGCGCGGCATCGTCGAGCGCCTCCAGCGCCTCGCGCCCTCGGCCGAGAACCTCGCCCTGGCCTCGGGGCACCCGCAGGGCGGGCTGTGCCTGAACGAGCGCGCCGACAAGGGCGCCGTGGGCACCGACTTCCGCCTGCACGGCGTGGACAACCTCTTCGTGGCCGACGCCTCGCTCTTCCCCACGACCATCACCGTCAACGTGCAGTGGCTCGTGATGGGGCTGGCCTGGAGCGCGGGGCAGGCGATCCGCGACCAGGTCCTGGGCCGCGGCGGCCGGAGTTCACGCCTCGCCGTCGTCTGAGGGCGGGCCGAGGGGGTCCAGCACGCCCTCGCGGAAGTCCTCCACGCCGCTCCGGTAGAAGACCCGCCCCGGCTGGTCCGTCGGCCCTCCGTTGAGCAGGCAGAGCAGCTCGGGCTCGCCCAGATCGGCCACCATGCGCCAGACGGGCGCGAAGGCGGAGACGCGCCCACCCAAGCGCAGGACGCGGCCCTGCTGGATGGTCTCGGCCGAGCCGGGCAGGGGCTGCAGGCGCAGGCCGGCGCCCAGGCGGCTGATGTCCTGACCCGCCAGCGGCAGCCAGGTGCGCAGCATGCGGTTGGCCCGCTTCCAGGGGATCGAGGGGGCGCGCAGCCCGCGATCGATGGCCCCGTCCAGGGTCGAGGCCCAGTCCCGCCCCGCCCACACCGGGTGATCGGGGTCGAGCAGCGCGTCGTCCCAGCCGCGTCCGTGCACGAGGTGGGTGTTGCTCTCCTGCCAGAGGCGCGCCGCGTCGACCTCGGGGTCCAGGCCCAGGAAGAGGTCCGGGTCGGTCACCTCGCAGCTGCCGTGGGAGCGGTCGAACAGGGGTCCGAAGGCCGCCAGCAGCCACTCCGCGCGCACCCGGGCGAAGGCGGTCGCGCCGCGCGACTCGAGATCGAAGGCGCCGTGCCAGTCCGCGAGCGCGCCGGCTCGGCGGGGCAGGCGCGGCCGGATCGCGGTCATCAGCCGCTGGGCGCGCTGCGAGACCAGGTCGTGCTGCATGGAGCGCAGCCCCCGCACCGTCCACGTGGCCCGGGTCGCGAGCAGCGTCTCGATGCGGTCCTTGCGGTAGCCGGCGATGCCCGCGTTGACGAGCACCGGGCCGCCCTCGGGGTTGATGGCCTCGTTCGTGGTCGCGCAGACCCCGCGCTCGGTGGCGTCGACGCGGGCGAGGACGGAGGGGGGCAGCACGCCGCGCCAGTGGGTCGACTCGTCCCAGGCGGGCGCGGGCACGAGGCCCGATCGCCCCGGCGCGCGGTCCGGCGCGAGCCCCGCCTGTTGGATGCCGATGCGGCCGTGCTCGTCCGCGAGCACGTAGTTGATGGACAGCGGCATCGTGCCCACCGCCTCGAAGGCCTCCTCGAGGTTCCGGGCGCGGATCAGCTGCTCGTGCACGTGCAGCCCGGGGGCCAGCGGCGCGTGCTCGGCGCTCCAGGCCCGGCACAGGTAGCGGCCATCCACGTTCACGTCGCCTTCGATGACGCCCAGATCCGAGCGCCAGATCGTGTTCGTGATGGGCTCGCCGCCGCGCACGGCGAGGCTGTGCTCCTCCCGAGAGGGCTTCACCCAGCGGTCGCCGCGGCGCAGCAGGCCGCCCCGGCACTCCTCCACGAAGAAGTCCACCTGGTCCAGGAAGCCGTAGACCACGCCCACGCCCAGGTGCGTGAAGCGGCCCGCGAGCACGCCCGGCACGCCCGGCGCGCTGACGCCGAGCGCCGAGCCGTCCGGGCCGCCCATGGACACCTCGTAGAAGATCGGCGGGAGGTTCTGGACCTCCAGGTGCGGGTCGTTGGCGAGCAGGGCGTGGCCGGTGGCGCTGCGGTGGCCGGCGATCGCCCAGGCGTTGCTGCCCGCGAGGTGCGGCACGGCGGCGGCGCAGAGCGGGTCGAAGGGCAGGGGGGTGTCCTGGAGCGTCACGGGCGGGGCGCCGTTCCCTCCCCGGATGAGGTTCGGGTCGAGGTCCGCGAGGTGCGGCGCGTAGACGGCCTTCAAGGTGGCGATGTCCGCGTCCGTGCCGCGCAGGATCGACTGGATGAGGAAGCGCTCCGTGACCTCCTGGCTCTGCGTGAGGCTGAGGTAGGCGAGGAGCCGCAGCATCAGCAGCACGTCGACGGGCCCCCAGGGGGTCTCGGGCACGCCCAGGGCCGTCAGCAGCAGGGGCTGGCCGGGGCGGGCGATGTGCAGGTTGATGCCGGCGCAGTAGGCGTCCAGCAGCCGGTGCGTGGCCTCGGGCAGGTTCGCCGCTTCCCGCTGCGCCCCTCGCAGCACGCCGCGCTCGCGCATGTAGCGGTCCTGCGCCACCAGGGCCTCGGTGCCGCTCAGGCGCTCCGCCGCCTCGCCGCGGGCGATGATCCGCATGAGCGCGAGCTGGAGC
>JAJDAI010000116.1 GCA_029261955.1 Deltaproteobacteria bacterium
ACGCTGGCTGACGAAGACGCGCTGTACTTCTTCTACCTGGGCGTGGGATCGCCCAACAGCAACTGGAAGCTCGCGCGGGACTTCACGCTGGCGAGCCAGGAGCTGCTGTCCTGCCCCGACGAGGGCGAGCCCCTGACCCTGTGGTGTGACTGCAACTGCGACCGGGAGGACCCCGGCGACGACGACGACGCGGTGGACGACGACGACGCGGTGGACGACGACGACGCAGTAGACGACGACGACGCAGTGGACGACGACGACGCGGGCGATGACGACGACGCGGCCGATGACGACGCGGCTTGCGCCGGCAGCGACGGGGAGGGCTGCGGCGACGGCGGCTCCGCGGCGGTCTTCGGCCTCTTCCTGCTCGGCGGGGGCGGCGCGCTGCGGCGACGGGAGCGCAGGAGCTAGGAGGTCAGGGCCTCGCGAATCATCGCCTGCGTGTAGGCGTCGGGGCGCCCCTGCCCCGGCGCCCAGCCGGCCATGAAGCGCGCGAAGTCGGTCCAGGCCACGGGGTAGAGCGCCCGCCACTCGGCCTCGAGGGCGTCCAGATCGACCTCACGCCCCGCCAGCGCGGCGCGCAGCAGCTCGAAGTAGCGATCCAGGAAGCGGGGGGCGGCGACGGCCAGCGAGCGCGAGCCGAGGCAGGAGCCGAGGAAGTAGGCGAGGTCCTTCATGCCGCAGCCCCCGCCGACGTACTGGAAGTCTACCGCCGCCACACCCGCGGCCCCGAAGCAGAAGTTCGCGACCTTCGCGTCGCCGTGCACGAGCGTCTTGAAGCGCGCCGCGTTCAGCCGCTCGTCCAGCGAAGCCGCAGCGGCCCTCAGCTCGCGATCGTCGGTCACCGCCAGCTCATCGGGTCGCGTCGCCAGGTGCCAGTAGGTCCCGATGGGCCAGAGCCCCGCGGGCTCCTCGCCGAGAAAGGTCGCGTGGAAGGCCGCGAGCCAGCCCAGGCAGCGTTCGATGTCGGCGTCGTTCAGCCAGCCCCGGCGCTCGCCGAAGCCCACCGCGTCGAGGTCCTCGAGCACGAAGATCCAGCCGTCGTCGTCCCGCGCTCCCAGGAGCTTCGGCACCCGGCAGGCGGGCCCGCAGCGCACGCTCCAGTCCCGGTAGAAGGCCATCTCGACGGCGTAGGAGCGCAGCTTGCGCTGGTGCCCGCGGTCCCCGCGCCGCCCGCCGGGGCGCACCTGCTTGACCACCACCGTCGGAACCGAGCCGCCCTTGAGCTGCAGGCGCAGGATCGACCCGTAGCCGCTCCACAGCGACTGGATGCGCTCACCCGCGGTCGCGGAGGTCGCGCCGGTGAGGCTGCAGATCCAGCTGAGGGTGGCGCGGTCCATGGCGAACTGTAGCGGGGACCCGAGTTCGGCTCGACCGCCGCGCTCAAGGCACCGCGATCCCCCAGCTCCCCCCCTCGGCGACCGCGGTCCAGAGCTGGCCCCGCCCCTCGATGGCCTGGGCCTGCAATCCGGAGAGCCCGACCAGCTCGAAGCGGGCGGCGTCCACCACCGAAGGCAGGAAGAGCAGCAGCTCCTGCCCTGCGCTCGCTTCGCTGCCCTCGGCCTCGAAGCGACCGGTCGCGCGGTCCCAGGCCACCGAACCGATGGGCCCCGGCGCGGCGCGGAGCAGCGGCCGCCTCAGCACGGCGGCGAAGTCCTCGCGAAAGCCCAGGGTCTCGTTGCTGGGGCAGTCGACGTCGAAGAGGCCCCACATCCCCGGGTCCACGCCCTCGTAGGGCTCGAGCGCCGAGTGCGGGTCGCCGCAGCCGACGCGGAACTGCCACATCGTGGAGCTCATGTGGAAGGCGTCCTGCCAGTCCTGGTGCCGCTCGAAGTAGTCGTCGTCGGGATCGGAGGCGCGGGTGGGCCCGGTGCCCCACTCGCCACACAGGATCGGCGCCCCGCGAAAGGTCACCGCGTCGTCGACTGCGTCTTGGAAGGAGTCCTCCCCCAGAGTCCCGGGCACGATGCCCCCCTGGTAGATGTGCGGCGCGTAGACGACCTGCTCGTCGTGCTCGAAGGCGGGCAGCACGGCGAGGTCGGTGCTGATCGCCCAGTCCGGCGAGGGCTCGAAGAAGAACAGCCGGTGGGGGCTGTTCACCGCCGCCTCGCTGCCCCGAATGGCGTTCAGGGCGCGCTCGTAGAAGGTGCTCAGGGCCTCGGTCTGGTCCTCCAGACCCTGGCCCGGCGCCGCGAGGCCGAGCGTGAGGGACGACCAGGCGTTCGGCTCGTTCATCACGTCGTAGCCGATGACCGAGTCGTGCGGCGAGAAGCGGCCCGCGAGGTGCGCGAGCATCGCGTGGTAGCGGCTCTGCACCCCCACGCCGCCGGGGCCCTCGTCGTCCTGCCAGAAGGCCAGGAAGGCGGCGACGACAGCCGGCGAGAACTCCCTCAAGCCGAAGGTCCCCTCGCGGATGCAGCGCGAGGCGCCGCCGTCCAGGGTGGCCCAGGCGGGCGCGCCGTCCCAGCCCACCGCCGGGTACGTGTTGTCGGGGCAAGCGAGGTCGTCCGGTGCGGCGAGCGAGGGCCCCCAGGCGTCCTGGTGCAGGTCGATGAGCGTGTAGATGCCGCGGCTCTGGAAGAGCAGCACCGCCTGCTCCACCTCATCCAGGTAGGCCTCGTCGTACTCGCCGGGCGA
>JAJDAI010001151.1 GCA_029261955.1 Deltaproteobacteria bacterium
CATCGACAACGACTGCAACGCCGCCACCGACGACCCCGCCTATTCGAGCTGCGAGTGGCTCGACATCGTGACCCCGGCGGACGGCTTCGCCGGGGCCACCTGCGGCGTCACGACCGAGGGCGCCGGGCACTGCTGGGGCAACCTGCTCGACATCACCGAGCCCCCCGAGGGCGCCTGGCTGGACATGGACGTGGGGCGCTACTGGGGCTGCGGCGTGCGCGCGGACCTGTCAGTGATGTGCTGGGGCGACGGGCTCGCCAACTCGGTCTTCGTCGACGTGCCGCTCGGCGCCTTCACCGAGGTCTCCATGGGGCCCGCTTCGGCCTGCGCCATCGACCAGATCGGCGGCGCCCACTGTTGGGGTCTCAACCTCTACGGCCTCATCCAACCGCCGGCCGGCGAGTACCTGCGCATCGACATGCCCGAGGAGGGCATCTTCACCTGCGGTCTCCAGGCCGACGGCTCGCTGGTCACCTGGGGACGCAACGCGGACACGGTGCACGCGCCGCCGGGCGGCACCTGGCTGGACGTGAGCTGCGGCGGCTCGGACGGGCCCTCGAACAACGAGGGAGTCACCTGCGCCGTCGACAGCAACGGGGAGCTCGACTGCTGGGGCGTGAACTCGGACCCCTTCGCCGACGGCCTGCTCGACCCGCCGGCCGGCAGCTACACCGACGTCTCGGTCGGCTACTACCACGCCTGCGCGATCGCGCTGGACGAGTCCATCGTCTGCTGGGGCGGCTTCGGCTGGTTCGGCGAGACGGCGCCCCGCTCCGGCTCGTGGACGCAGGTGAGCGCTGGCTACTTCCGCACCTGCGGGATCCGCGAGGACGGCGGCGGCGAGTGCTGGGGCGACCTCGGCCAGGGCCACGTGCCGATTCCCTAGCCGACATCCCTCAGATCGGGCGCTGGTATCGTGCCGTCCTCATGCTGATCCGCTCGCTCGTGCTCCTGCTGCTGCTCTCCCCCTCCGCCTGGGCCGGTCCCGCCGAGGACGCGGCCGTCGCGGCGATGGAGGTCTCGGACGCCCAGTGCGCCCAGGCCTGGAGCGGCAAGGCGGTGCAGAAGTCCGAGGCCCTGGTCCAGGTCTCGACCGTGCTCGGCCAGGTGAGCAAGGCCTACGACGAGAGCGGCGAGAGCTACCTGCTGTACTGGCGCGGGGTCATCTTCCAGTGCCTCGGCCAGTACGAGGCGGCGCTCGATGATCTGGAGGCCTTCGTCGCCGCGGAGGGCGAGTCCGCTGCCTACGCCGACCAGGTCCGCCAGGCGAAGCTCCAGCTCCAGCGGGCGGGCCGCAAGCTCGGCGAGGCGGGGGGCGGGGCCGCCGCGAGCTGGATCCGCGGCGAGGACGCCTTCGAGCTGCGGGTCGCCTACGGAGCCGGCCTGTCCGTGCGGCAGCGCGCCTGCACCGACGAAGCCCCGGGCGCCATCCACGCGTCCAACTGCACCGCCAGCGCCACGCCGGTGGAGGTCACGGCCGCGGGCGCGGCTCCCGTGGACGCGGTGGTCCGGGCGGCGGGCTTCTTCGTGCCGGCCTTTGGCCTCGGCGGGGGCGTGGAGCTGCGGGCGGTGCTGGGCCACGACCTCACGGACGCGACGGAGCGCGACCTGAGCCTGGACCTGGCGGCGCCATCGCCCTCGCTGGTGGGCACCTTCGGCCCGGTCTTGAGGCTGCCGAACCACACGGGGCGAGCGGCGGCGCTGCGGCTGCGTCCGCAGTTCGCGGTGGGCTTCGACGTCTTCGAGCCGCGCGCCGGCCACTACAACTACGCCGGCGACCCGAGCGGTCAGCAGCTCCAGGGCGGGACCTGGCTCGCGGCCCGCCTGGGCGTGCAGGTCGCCATCGACGGGCAGGTGGAGCTGAGCAACCGCGCGGTCCTGGCCGTCGGGGGCCGGGTTGTCGCCTTCGCGCCGGCGTCGGGCGCGCTGCTCATCGCCCAGGAGTCAGCCGAGCAGGCCGTGCAGATCCCCCTGGACCCGGAGTCCTCGGACCGGGTGCTCGCCGGGGGCTGGTTCGGGCTGATGTTCCTGCCCGACGACGCCGGCGTCGCGGCCCTCGGGCCCTTCATCCGGGCGGACTTCGACGGCCGCTGGATGACGGTCGACGAGCGGCCCGCGGCGGCCTGGGACGAGGCCTGGAAGGTCTACTCCACGGAGCGGCTCGAGGGCACCGTGGTCGCCGGCTTCACCGTCGAGCTCGGCGCGGGCTGACTCAGTACTGCTCGGGGCCCGCGGTGGTGGGCTGCCCCTCGCCCAGCCAGCCGAACCAGCCCTCGTCCAGCACCGCGACGCGCGGGAAGCCGAGGGCGGACAGCTGCTCAACGAGGTCGCCCGACAGCGCGTGGGGGCAACCGCAGTAGGCCACGAGCCAAAGATCGTCCTGGGGCAGGAACGGCACCGCGTCCTCGACCCGGTAGAAGGGCACGGACACCGCGCCGGTGATGTGCCCCGCGAGGTAGTCGCTGCCGGGGCGCGCGTCGAGCAGCACCAGGGCCTGGCCGGCCGAATAGGCCGCGATGAGGTCCGCGACCGGCAGGTAGAGGTCCTCCCGCAGGAGCTCGCTGAAGTCCGCCGCGGGGTTGCCCTCGTGGAGGACGGGCTGGCTCAGGTCGGGTTCGAAGGGGGGGACCTTGGTGTCCTGCACCGGCGTGGCCCAGCTGCGAATCAGCGCGGTGAGGTGGTCGAGCAGGAAGTCGGGGTAGAGCTCGCCCCAGCCGTCCATGGGCGTCCAGGGGCGGCCCTGGCTGAGGGCGTAGCGGATGTAGCCGTCGCTGGCCGTCTCGAGGAACCAGGGGTTGTTGAGGCTGGGCCCGGTCTCGCCCTCGCCGTCGGGGCCATGGCAGTTGGCGCAGTTGCCGGCGAAGAGGGCCTCGGCAGCGGCAGCATCGCCCTGGACCAGCTCGCCGTGCACGTCCTGGGTCTCTGTGGTCTGCCACGCGCGGAGGAAGGCGACGAGGTCGTCCACCTCGGCCGGGGTGATCGGCCCCGCGTAGTCGGCGCCCCAGGCGGACATGACGGTCCCGGGGCGTCCGTGGGTGATGGCCGAGGCCAGGAAGGCGTCCGTCGCCGTGGCCAGGAAGGTCGGGCTGCGCAGCGAGGGTGAGTCGTCGGCGGCGTAGCCGTGCAGGTTCGTGCCGTGGCACTTCGTGCAGTAGGTGGCGTAGAGCTCCTCGCCGCGGAGCTGCGCTTCGGTGCTCAGCTCGGGGACCCAGGCGGAGTCGTCGTCGTCTGCGCTGTCATCGTCGTCCGCGCTGTCGTCGTCGTCGTCCGCGGCGCTGTCGTCGTCGTCGGGCGCCGGGCTCGTGTCGTCGTCGTCCGCGGCCGAGGGGCAGGCGGCGAGGAGCAGCGCGAGGAGGGGGATGAGCCGGCGCAAGGCGGCATTTGAGCATGGATGGGGAGGGGCTGGCTGCGCCCTGCCCCCAAGCACCGACCCCGCCCCGGCGAACCGGAGCGG
>JAJDAI010001152.1 GCA_029261955.1 Deltaproteobacteria bacterium
CGCCGGCGTCCCGGTCGCCGGCGCGCCCATCCTGATCGCCAACACGCCGCCGACCCTCGCTTCGGTGACCCTGGCCCCGGCCACGCCGACCAGCATCGACACCCTGGAGGCCACGCTGGTCGACCTGGCTGACGTGGACACGCAGTCGCTCAGCGTCACCTACACCTGGAGCGTCAACGGCAGCCCCATCGTCGCCGAGGGCCCGACCCTGCCCCCGGGCAACTTCTCCCAGACCCAGACCGTCTCCGTGGAGGTCACCCCGAACGACGGCGTCGAAGACGGTGCCTCCGTCATCAGCAACGCGGTCACGATCGTGAACACGCCCCCCGCCTTCACGGGCGTGGACCTGGTCTGGAACAGCTCCCTGGACGCCTTCGTGGCGACGGGCCTCGGCTGGTCCGACGCCGACGGCGATCCCGAGGGCTACACCTACGCGTGGTCGAACCTGGACCCGCTGGCCGAGACGACGAACACGCTGCCCACCTCGGCCCTGACCGCGCCCGACGTGGTCACCGTGACGCTGACCGCGAACGACGGCCTCGACGACGGCAACAGCATCACCTCCGCCCCGGCGACCTACGCGCCGGACCTGGCCTTCTCGCCGCCGGTCGTGGACTTCGGGATCCGGGACTTCGGCTGCGAGGTCGGCGGCTCGTTGACGGTCAGCAACAACGGCACCGCCAGCCTGAACATCTCCGACGTCACCTTCGCCGAGGTGACGGGCACCGGGGCCCTGAGCCTCGACGAGCTGCCCGCCCTGCCCTGGAGCATCGCCGCGGGCGGCAACACCTCCATCCCCGTCAACTTCGACGGCTCCGTGCTGGGCAGCTGGACCGGCGAAATCACGATCACCAGCGACGACCCCGACAGCCCCAGCGTCACCGTGGACGTGTTCGCGGAGACGGCGAACGCCGCGACCATCACCGACTGGATCGCCTACCAGGAAGACGATCACGACGACACCTTCACGCTCGAGCAGCAGGCGGTCGACGGCACGGTCTCCGTCACGGTCGACGGCGACGAGGAGTCCGACTGGGACTACAGCGAGGAGGACAACGAGCTCACCCTGGAGTCCTCGCTCGACGACGGTCAGATCCTGGAGATCACCTACAGCCCGCTCGGCTCCAGCTGCGAGTCCGGCCTGGCGCCGGTGGTCATCGCGACCCTGTCGACCCCCAGCCCCACCGCCTGCGAGGCGACGGTCATCGACGCGTCCCAGTCCTACGACCCCGACGGCGGCGCCCTGAGCTTCGGCTACTCCTTCGACGACCAGCCGGTCACGTCTTCGCTGGGCGACGGCGCCATCACGCAGGGCGGCAGCTCCGGCACCCTCTACCCCGACGTCGAGGGCGACTGGACGGTCGCAGTCACCGCCACGGACACGCTCGGCCTGACCGGCCTGCCCGACACGGTGGACTTCAGCTCCGCCGCCGCGTCCGCCGCCGGGCTCTCCACCCCGTCCGCGGACGCGGGAGCGGATGTCCAGGTCAGCGGCAACGCCGTCTGCCTGGTCAGCAACTACGGCGACCTGGCCTGCGAGCCCTGCGTCTTCGCGACGGGCGAGCTCGACGGCTCCGGCTCGATGGACCCGGACGGCACGGCCCTGCGCTACTCGTGGACGGTGACCTCCGGCGACGCCGAGGTCTCGAGCGCCTCGGAGACCGCGGCCCCGACGATCGAGATGCCCCTCACCAACCCCGACTCGTTCAGCTCCGTCTTCAGCTCCCAGGTCGAGCTGATCGTCACCGACTGCGACGGAAACACCGACGTGGACCAGGTGTCGGTCGCCTTCACCTGTACGGCCAGCGTCGTCGGCAACTACCTGTACGAGGACTGAGCCGGGGTCAGCCCCCGCGTGGAGCACGCTTCGCCGGGGGGAGCCCTCGTCCGGGCTGCGAATCGCGATAGACTCCGCGGCTCGGAGACCGACCCATGACCCAGCTCGGCGGCTACCGCCTGCTCGAACGCGTGCACCAGACGGGCCGACGGGTCGTCTGGCGGGCCGAGCGTGTCGACGACGGGACCGCGGTCTACGTGAAGCGCGCGGCGGTGGCGCACCCCTCGTTGGACGAGATCGCCCGCTTCCGACACGAGTTCGCGCGCCTGGACGAGCTGGATCTGCCCGGCGTCGTTCGCCCTGTCGAGCTGCTGCGCGATGGCAACGGCCTGGCGCTCGTGGTCGAGGACTTCGGGGGGCACGCGCTCAGCGCGGAGCTCAACCGCGGACACCTCGGCGTCGAGGACCTGCTCGAGCCGGCGATCGCCCTGGTGCGCGCCGTCGCCGAGCTGCACGAGGCGGGGCTGCTGCACCGGGACATCAACCCCTCCAACATCGCGTGGAACCCCCAGAGCAAGACGCTCAAGCTGCTCGACTTCGAGTTCGCGGAGCGCATCGCGACGGTCTCCCTGGAGAGCCAGCCCCTGCTCGGCACCCTGGCGTGGATCTCGCCGGAGCAGACGGGCCGCCTGCGTCAGACCGTGGACGAGCGCTCGGACCTCTACTCGGTCGGCGCGACGCTGTACGCCCTCATCACGGGCCACCCGCCCTTCGCCGGCGCCGACGCCTCGGAGCTGGTGCACGCGCACCTGGCCCGCCGCCCGGTGCCGCCGCAGGCGCCTGCCCCGCTGGCCGAGATGGTGCTCAAGCTGCTCGCGAAGCACCCCGACGAGCGCTACCAGAGCGCGCGCGGCCTGCTGGCCGACCTGGAGGCCTTCGCCGCCGATCCGAGCGCCGATCTCACGCTCGGCGCCCACGACCGGCCGACCCGCTTCCGCTTGCCCAAGCGGCTCTACGGGCGGGACGAGGCGCTGGCGCTGCTCGACCAG
Organism: Deltaproteobacteria bacterium; assembly: GCA_029261955.1. Classification (GTDB taxonomy): domain Bacteria; phylum Myxococcota_A; class UBA796; order UBA9615; family UBA9615; genus CALCXL01. The sequence continues at coordinate 2,827 of JAJDAI010001152.1, forward strand.
TCCCTGGCCCGCGCCGCCGAGGGGCGCCTGGTCTTCCTGCGCGTCTCGGGCTGGTCGGGGGTCGGCAAGACGGCGCTGGTGGAAGCCGGCCGCGGGCGCGTCGTCGCCGGCGCGGGGCACTTCGCCAGCGGCAAGTTCGAGCAGTACCGACGGGGCGAGCCCTACCGGGCGCTGCTGGACGCGCTGCGGGCGACGCTCGCCGAGCTGCTGGCCTCGGGCGAGACCGGCGGCCTGGCCGAAGCGCTGGGACCCAACGTCGCCGTGCTGCTCGACGACCTGCCGGAGCTGCGGGCCCTTCTCGGCCCGAAGCCGGCGGTGGAGGAGCTGCGCCCCACGGAGGCCCGCAACCGCTACGAGGCCACGCTGCTCGCCCTGGTCGCCGGGCTCGCGAGCCCCGAGCGCCCGCTGCTGCTCTTCCTGGATGACCTCCAGTGGGCGGATCCCGGCTCCCTGGGCCTGCTCCAGTCGCTCTTCGCCGACAACGCCGCGCGCGGCCTGCTGGCGGTGGGCGCCTGGCGGGACAACGAGGTCGGCCCCGATCACCCGCTGCGCAAGACGCTCTCGGCCATCGAAGCGGAGCACGGCGACGTGGTCGACCTGCACCTCGGCCCGCTGCACACCGCCGACGTGCAGGCGCTGCTGGCCGATGCCCTCGCCCGCCCGGGCGAGGAGGTCGCGGAGCTCGCGGAGCACCTCCAGAAGGCCAGCGGCGGCAACCCCTTCTTCCTCAAGCAGCGGCTGGAGGTCCTGCACAGCGAGGGCCTGATCGCGCTGGGCGAGCGCTGGACCTGGGACCTCGACCGCATCCGCGCCCTGCCCCTGGGCGACGACGTGGGCTCCCTGCTTGCGCAGCGCCTCGCGCGCCTCGACGCCCCCTGCCGGGACGCCCTGTCCGTGGCGGCCTGCCTGGGCGTGCACGTCGACCTCTCCATCCTCGCGGCGGCGGCGGAGCTGGACGCCGCAGAACTCGTGCCGCACCTGGACGCGGCGGCCGAGGTGGGCCTGGTCCAGCTCGAAGGCGCGGGCTGGTCGCTGCTGCGATCCGGTGCCCAGGGCGACGCCGTGCTGCACTTCGCGCACGACGCGGTGCAGGCCGCGGCCTACGCCCTGACGCCGGAGGATCGCCGCCCTGCCCTGCACCTGCGCGTGGCCCGCCTCCTGGGTCCGTCGCTGGCGGCGGAGCCCGAGCGCCTGCTCTCGGTCGTCGAGCACTACAGCCGCGCCGCGTCCCTGATCCGCGACCCCGACGAGCGCCTCCAGGTCGCCGCCCTGCACGAGCAGGCCGCCCGCCGGGCCCTCGCCTCCACCGCCCACGAGGCCGCCCGCTCGCTCTTCGAAGGCGGCATCTCGCTCCTGCCCGAGGACTGCTGGCAGCGGGCCGACGAGATCGCC
>JAJDAI010001153.1 GCA_029261955.1 Deltaproteobacteria bacterium
TCCCGCTGTATCCGACCTCGATCGCAGACCGGTAGGTCGCCAGCGCTTTGCGCGGCGGGGGATTGGATTCGACCATGAGGTGTTTCCAGATGCGCAGTGCGTCCATCAGCATCTCCAGCGGCAACAACAACGGCTTCAGCAACAGCGGGCGATCGTACTTGGCGGTTTTTACCACCCGCGAGGCCCCGGGACCATCGAACTGTGCAGGAGAACTCCAGGAATCCGGTTGGAGGGGGGGGTGGGTCGCCCTCGACAGCGCTTCCCCATGGGTCCATCATCGGACCCGTGACCTCGCGCCTCCTGCCCCTGCTCGCCCTGCTGCTCGCTCTGGCCCCGGCCACGGCCTCCGCTGAGGACGATTTCTACGAGCCCATGGCGCTCGGCATGGGCGGCACCGGGCGCGTGCTTCCCCTGGACCTCTCGACCCTGCACCTGAACGCCTCGGCGCTCGGGGTGCGGGCGCAGTACATGGGGGGCTTCTCCTACGGCTACGCCCCGCGCGAGAAGTCGCACCAGATCAGCACCAGCGCGGCGGATTCCCGCACGGGCGCCTACTTCCTGGGCGTGAACTACTCGATCCGGCTGTACGAGCCGCCCTTCGAGCCCAGCACCGACCTGAACTGGTACCCCGTCGCGACGGCCGACGAGCTGCTGGACAAGCGCCGCGAGCACCGTTGGGACATCGCGGGCGGCTACGCCTTCCTGGATCGGCACCTGAGCATCGGCGCGACGGCGCGCATCCTGCGGCAGGAGTTCGACATCCGGGAGAACCGGAACAAGTTCACGCTGGACGCGGGCGTGACGGTCGCCCCGACGAAGTTCCTGCTCTTCGCCGTCTCCGCCCAGAACATGGTGCCCACGCGGGACACGCGCTACCCGACGCGGCTGTCGGCGGGGCTCGGCCTGGACTTCATGAACGAGGGCCAGGGCGCCTTCGGCTTCCGGGGCGAATTCGACGTCCTCTTCGACTTCACCAGCCAGGAGAAGCCCCGCACCGACGTGCACGGCGGCGGCGAGTTCCGCTTCCTGTACCTGGCTGCCGTCCGGCTGGGCTACTACGGCGACCGGCAGTTCAAGGACAACTACGTGACCTGGGGGGCGGGGCTCGTGACCGACCGCTTCCGCCTGAACTTCGGCATGCGCATCGAGGTCGGGCCGGTCGAGAAGCGGCTGCGCACCGACATCGAGCTCGACGACCAGCGCGTGCTGTGGACCCTCGGCTTCGACCTGCGCTACTGAGCGCTGCTGAGCGCTACTTCAGCTCCGCCGCCAGCTCCGCCAGACGCTGCGCCTTGCGCGCCAGGGCATCGGCCTTCCGGTCCACCACCTCGGCCTCGCGCAGGAACAGCAGCGTGGCGTCGCGGCCCGGATCCGCGGCCAGCTCGGCGCTGCGGGTGACCAGGCGATCCACCGGCTGCTCCAGCTCCCACACGTCGGTCGTGATGTTCTCGAGCACCGCGCGGGCGGTGGCGGCGGGCGCGGCCGCGAAGGCCGTCGGGATCAGGAGGAGCAGTGCGAGGCGCATGGCCGCCTATCATAGGGCCATGACTCCGCTCGCGATCGTGATCCCCGCCTCCGACGGCTCGCCCTGGCTGGCGGAGTCCGTCGCGAGCGCGCAGGCCCAGGGCGGGGTCGTGTTCGTGGTCAGCGAGGGGGCAGCGCCCGAGGGCGCGAGGGGCGTGGCGGTGGCCGCGGACGCCGGCTTCGCGACCCGGGCCAACGCGGGGCTGGCGGCGGCCTTGGAGGCCGGCTTCGAGCAGGCCCTGCTGCTCAACGACGACACGGCCCTGGAGCCGAGGGCGCTCACCGCCCTGGCGCGCGAGGCCCGCCCCGATCGCGTGCTCGGCGCGGTGCTGCTGGACTGGGAGGGCGGCGGGGTGCAGCAGGCCGGGATGTCGATCCGCGGGGCGCGGGTGCGCGCGCGCACGGACGCCTCGGACGGGGCCGTGGACGCGGTGGGCGGCGCCGCGATGCTCCTGCCCCTGGCGCTGTGGAGCCGGCTCGGGGGCTTCGACGAGGGCTACCACTTCTACTTCGAGGACCTGGACCTCTGCCTGCGGGCCCGGGCCGCGGGCGCCGAGGTGCTCGTCGTCAGCGCCGCGCGGGTCCGGCACCGAGGCGGCGGCACGCGCAGCCACCGGAGCCCGCAGGCGGCCTTCCACCTGGGGCGCAGCCACGCGCGCTTCTCACGACGCCTGGGGGGCGGCAGGCGGGCACGGGCGGGGCGCCTGGTGTGGACGGGCGCCCTGGGCCTCGGCTGGACCTTGCGCAGCGTCGGACCGGGCGGCGTCGGCTCCTTCCTGAAGGGCCTGGCCGAGGGCGCCCGGCTGGACTGAAGCGCTCAGGGGGCGGCGCGGCCGAGCAGCTCCCGCCGGCCGATGCGCGCGCCGTCCAGTTGGGCGCGGTAGGCAGCGGACGCTTCCGTGATCCGCCCCAGGGCGCGCCGGCGGCGCAGGCTCCCGGGGAGCTGCCCCAGGGCCGCGAGCTGGGCCGCAGCGACCACGAAGGGCAAGGC